>JBBIPX010000010.1:0-21242 GCA_037442625.1 Desulfobacteraceae bacterium | reverse complement strand
CAGCACCCTATGACTTCCACACCCGATCAACGTATCGTTTCCGTTAATGCCGCTCCGGTTCGGGCAGACGGCGATTTTGTACTTTACTGGATGACCGCTTTTCGCAGAACAGGCTGGAATTTCAGCCTGCAGCGGGCCGTTGAATGGGCCGTAAAACTACAAAAACCCCTGGTCGTTCTTGAGGCGATCCGGTGCGATTATCCGCTGGTCTGCGACCGGTTTCACGCCGCTGTCCTCGGCGGCATGAACAGCAACCTGAAAGCGTTTGAAGGAAAACCCGTTCGCTATTATCCTTTTGTGGAAGAGCGGGCGGGGCAGGGCAAGGGCTTGATTTCGGCCCTCGGCGACCGCGCCTGCGTGGTGGTCACAGATGCATACCCTTGTTTTTTCCTGCCGCATATGCTGAAAGCCGCGGCCGGTCAGTGCCGGGTCAAGCTGGAGTCGGTGGATTCCAACGGATTGATGCCCCTTGCGGACGTCGACCGGGCGTTTACCTCGGCTTACAGCTTCCGGCGATTTCTTCAAAAAAACATGACCCGATATCTTCAGAATTTTCCGGAACCGGATCCGTTATCCCGGGTTTCTTTGCCCATGCTGCGCGAGCTGCCCGCAGACGTGCTGCTCAAATGGCCGGCTGCCTCACCCGGAACCCTTTCCGGCACGGAAATGATACAATTTCTGCCCATTCCCCGTCATCCGGGGCCGGTTTCGGGATTTTCCGGGGGACAGACAGCCGGCGGGCAGGTATTGAAGGCATTTTTATCGCAAGATTTCAAATCCTATAACGATCTGAGAAACCATCCGGATGCAAATGCCACCAGCGGACTGGGGGCGCATCTGCATTTCGGGCATATTTCCAGCCATCAGGTCGTCTCAGAAATCCTGAAAATGGAAAACTGGTCCGTGGACCGTTTGAAAGACCCTGCCCGGGGACAGCGGACCGGATGGTGGCAGCTCAGTGCTTCCGCGGAGGCGTTTTTCGATCAGGTCATCACCTGGCGCGAGCTGGGGTTTAATATGTGTTTCCAGAAGCCGGACGAATACGACCGGTTCACCACACTTCCTTTCTGGGCGCAAAATGAGTTGAACCGGCATGCGAACGATCCTCGCCGCTATCTTTATACCTACGAAGAACTTGAGAACGCCGCAACCCATGACCCCTTGTGGAATGCCGCGCAGATTCAGCTCGTTCGTGAAGGCAGGGTGCACAATTATCTACGGATGCTCTGGGGGAAAAAGATACTGGAGTGGACTTCCAGCCCCATGGAGGCGCTCCGGATCATGATCCGCCTGAACAACACCTATGCCCTGGACGGCCGCGATCCCAACGCCTACACCGGGATTTTCTGGATACTGGGCCGCTACGACCGGCCCTGGGGTCCCGCCAGACCGATTTTCGGCAAGATCCGCTATATGAGCTCAGAGAACACCCGCCGGAAACTCAAGCTCAAAGCCTATTTGCAGCGGTACCGACTGTAATGGCATCATAATCTTCCCATACTTCATGTGGTCCTGCCATTTCGAATGCTATTCGCCTGCTAAATTTCACTGGCAGACGACACATCTTTTTGTTATTCTGATTAGACAGTGATGGATTGCCTGATTGCCGTATTTCTGAAAATGAAATTCCCCGCCGGGTCAACAACAAAGAACCAAGGAGAATGATATGCCGATGAATCAAAATGGCCGACCGCCCTTTCCGCCCTTTACCCATGAAACCGCAACGCAAAAGGTGCGGATGGCCGAGGACGGGTGGAACACACGCGATCCCGAGCGCGTTTCGCTGGCTTATACCCTTGACAGTACGTGGCGCAACCGCGCCGAATTCATCTTGGGCCGCGAGGCAATCGTGCGGTTTCTCCAGCGCAAATGGGCCAAGGAACTGGACTACCGACTGATCAAGGAGCTTTGGGCCTTTCATGACGCGCGTATCGCAGTGCGCTTCGCCTACGAATGGCATGACGACTCGGGCAGTTGGTTCCGCGCCTATGGCAACGAGAACTGGGAGTTCGACGAAAACGGTCTCATGCGTCGCCGGATCGCAAGCATCAATGATCTTCCGATCGCTGAATCGGATCGCAAGTACCACTGGCCGCTCGGGCGCCGGCCGGATGATCACCCGGGGTTATCCGATCTCGGACTCTGATGGATGTTGATGGATACATACAAAGAGGGTTTCCAGCGTGAACAATCGGCTGATGGTGCACACCATGCGCAACGGCTTGGGATATTTTGTAATGCCCGAGAGCGTCTGGCGGATTTTCAGTAAAAAGGCCGCAGGCAATACGCACAAATCCTTAGGAATGATGGGTACTTATGGTACGCCGCAATGACGAAAGATGCAGTGCAACGCAGCATCCGGCCTTTTTACGATGCTGTCAAATGTGGATCGCGCCTCTGACATCCACCATGGTCTGCCGGGCCACGGCCCGGGCTTTCTGATTTCCGGATGCGATAATTTCCCGGACCATCTCGGGCCGCTCTTCGAAGTATTTGCGTTTTTCCCGAATGGGAGCAAGGGCGCCGATCAGGTTTTCCGCCATGATTTTTTTGCATTCCACGCACCCGATGGATGCGGAGCGGCACTTGCCGTTGATCTCTTCCACAACGGACGGCGGTGAATAGAGTTTGTGAAATTCAAAGACATTGCAGATCTCGGGATTTCCCGGGTCTTTGCGTCTGGCCCGGTTGGGATCGGTGATCATGGTGGCCACCTTTGCGCGAATGTCTTCCGGGGAGTCGGAAAGATATATGGCGTTATTATAGCTCTTGCTCATTTTGCGCCGGTCCAGGCCCAGAATTTTGGAGGACTGGGTCAATATGGCATCCGGCTCCGGAAATACGTTGCCGTACAGATAGTTGAAGCGTCTTGCGATTTCCCGGGTGATTTCAATATGGGGAACCTGATCGATGCCGACCGGAACGCCGTTTGCTTTGTACATGATGATGTCCGCCGCCTGAAGCACCGGGTAACCCAGAAACCCGAAAGTGGACAGATCCTTGTTTTCGAGCTGGATGATCTGGTCTTTGTATGTGGGATTGCGTTCCAGCCAGGGAACCGGGGTGATCATCGAGAGCAGCAGGAACAGCTCCGCATGCTCCATCACGCCGGACTGGACAAAGAGGGTGCATTTTTCCGGGGACAGGCCGGCGCTCAGCCAGTCGATCATCATTTCCTGAACGAATCGCTGGATGTTTCCCGGCTTTTCGTAGTCGCTGGTCAGGGCGTGCCAGTCGGCGATAAAGAAAAAACATTCATATTCTTCCTGCATGGCGATCCAGTTGTCCAGTGCGCCATGGTAATTTCCCAGATGAAGGGGGCCGGTCGGCCGCATTCCACTTAAAATTCTTTTTTTTGCCGTCATGAAAAACTCCTGTTCATATGATATCAAATTAAAAAAGTCAGGGGTGCGCTTCAGCTTTAAGCCTTTTTTTTACAAACGCCGTCTCATCATCCTTGGTTTTCAGCATGCCGTTCACCTTTTCATCGCGAAGGGATTTAAGGATTTGCTTGTAAATGGGTCCGGGCGTAACGCCCATTTCCAGAAGATCCTTTCCGGTTATGGCGGGCTGGATATAGCGTAGGGTGACGCAATAATTGGAAATCGCCCGTTTCACCCGTTCCTGGCGGGTTGCAGCCATCATGAACAGGATCAGTTCGGTTTTAAATTCAGACAACCTCTCGCAAAGCTCATGGTTGAAAAGGGTTGGATTGCGCTCCAGCCACAGCAGGGCGCGTTCCGCGGTAAAGCGGCCCTTGCAGAGCAGGGCGCAGGGCCGGGGCGCCAGCTCCAGCCGTTTGCAGATCTCCTCCGCAACCGCGGCGTCCGTGCCGCGGATAATGGCCAGAAAATAAACCGGCCATTTCATATAGGAATCTTCTAGAAAAAGCAAATCATGCCAGGAGATCACTTTTTTTACGGCATTCAGCAGCGCCGTCATGTCCGCGGACAGTTGAAGAGACGGGTGGATGGCTTTTAGAAGCTGAAAATCATCCAGTCTCATAACGGCGGGAACCGGGTTTTCTTCTTCAAGAATCTGTTTGATCTCACTGAAAATTCTGCGACCCATCAATCGGGAAAATAAATCCATTTTTACGGCATTGTCGATCAGGCCGCCGGTCAGCTTTCCGATGGTAAACCCAAAGCGTTGTTCAAACTTGATGGCGCGAAACGCCCGGGTCGGATCTTCCACAAAACTCAGGTTGTGCAGCACCCGGATGCTTTTTTCCTTGATATCCTTCTGTGCTGAAAAAAAATCGATCAAAATGCCGAACCGATCCGGATTCAGTTGGATTGACAGGGTATTGATGGTGAAATCCCTGCGGAAAAGATCCAGCTTGATGGAGCTCATTTCAACAATGGGCATGGCGGTCGGAAATTTGTAATACTCCATCCGCGCGGAAGCCACATCGATCTTGAAGCCATCCGAAAGGGTAATGACGGCGGTTCCGAAACTGGCATGGGTATGGACACGGGCCTGGTTTCGGGCGCTGTATTCCCTGGCAAAGGCAATGCCGTCGCCTTCAATCACGATATCCATGTCGTCGTTCGGCCGATACAGGAAAAGATCCCTGACGAAACCGCCGACCACATATGCACCGACACCAAGCTGGCCGGCGACGTCACCGATGGTCTTCAAGAGTGCCATCACCCGGTCGGACAACCTTTCGTTCATGAAATTGATGATGTTGCGGGTTCTGGCGTGGGTGATGTCCTTGACGGGGTCAAACTGGTTTTCCGTATGGTTCTGTGTTTGTCTGGCCAGAATATTCAAAAGATCGGTTCGAGTGATCACGCCGGTTACAACGTTCTGGTTCACGACCGGCAGCACCCGCTGCTTGTTCTCAATGATTTTCTTCTGTATCTCGGGCATATCCGCATCCGGCGCGACCCATGCCATTTCCGTTGTCATGTAGTCACGAACCGGAACTTCATCCAAATGGTGAAAAAGGGCTTTTTCAATAACCTGTCTGGATATAAACCCGACCAGGTCATCCTTTCTATCCGGCTTTTCCGTAACCACCAGCGCATTGATGTTATAGCGGGTCAGAAGATTGGCGGCCTGCCTGCAGGACACATCCGCTCCCACGGTGATGGCCGGAGAAGACATGATGTCCCCGGCCTTGCGCCTTGCCCGGACCTTGCTGTAGAGGATTTCCAGCAGGCGATGCTCCACCTGGGCCAGGGTCTGATCCTTCAAGGTTGCGGAGGCGGCATAGCTGTGCCCGCCGCCGCCAAGAAGCGTCACGATGGTTCCGACATCCACTTCCGGAATTCTGCTTCTAGCCACGACATGCACTTTATTCTCCATGCCGGCAAGCGCGAAAATGACGCTGAGATTCTCCATTTTAATAAATTTATGAACCAGTACGGCAAAATCCGGTATGTAGTTGTCGCTGATGATATTGGTCAGGACGATATCGATGCCGTTGATCGTGTGATGGGTTGCCGACTGGATCATATCGTTTAGCTGGCTGATCTGCTCGGGGCTGATTTCACGGGCGATCATCGAGGAAATGGTATTGAGATTGGCGCCCTTGGACAGTAAAAAAGCGGCAGCGATAAAATCGGCCTCGGTTGTCGAAGGAAAGGTGAACGATCCGGTGTCTTCATAAATTCCGAGGCTAAGAATGGTGGCTTCATCCGGCGTAATATCAATTCTTTTTTCCCTCAGGATATCGGTCAGGATGGTGACGGTTGCGCCGGTCGGACGGCTGATTTCGTAATGCGCCTTGATATCGGTGGGCGCGGCCGGATGGTGATCATAAATATGAATTTCGACATCCGGTCGGTCGATAACGGCTGAAAATTTCCCGATGCGGGCGGGCTGTCGGGTATCCACCAGGATCAGTTTTTTGATGCGGGAAAAATCAATGTGCTTCATATCTTCCATGTTAAAGAGATAGACCATGGAGCTGATGAAGAAATTGCGCAGATTTTTTTCCTGGGAGCCCGGAAACACAACCAGGGCCTGCGGGTAGAGTTTCTGTGCGGCCAGCATGGAAGCCACGGCGTCAAAGTCCGCGTTCAGATGGGTGGTAATGATGGTCAGGTCGTTTTTCGGAAACAAATTCACAAAAGCTTCCTCGCACGGACGTCAAAAACAGGCGGCCGGATGATCCGGTTCCGGACTTTATAGCGGATTCGGCGGGAAAAAGACAGGAATTTCAGGCAAAAGAACGATGATTATGGGGGCTACGCGCGTTTGGGCTTGCTTTCAATACCCAGTTCAATCAGGATATCCAGGAATCTTGAAAAGGAAATGCCTGCGGTTTTTGCGGCTCGGGGAAGCAGGCTGGTCTCCGTCATTCCGGGAATCGTATTGGTTTCAAGAATATACAGCTCCCGGCCTTTCAGCATCATATCCGTACGGCTGTATCCGTCACAGAAAAGCGCCCGGTGCGCCATTATGGCGTAGGACTGGGCTTTTTCGGTCAAAACCGCATCGATGCGGGCAGGACAAATTTCCTGGCTGGCTCCGGGCAGATATTTGGCGTTGTAGTCAAAAAATTCATAGCCGGTGTTCGGGATGATTTCAATGACAGGCAGGGCTTTTAATTCCCGATTGCCGATAACACCTACCGTCAGCTCCGCACCCTGAATATAGGTTTCGACCACAAGGGTGTCGCCGTGGCGGAAGGCTTCCCGCAGGGCGGGCTCCAGTGCTTCCCGTGCCTTGACAATGGTCATTCCGATGCTGGAGCCGCCTTTTGCGGGTTTTATGACCAGGGGCAGTCCGATTCGCTCCAGACAGGTTTCGGGCTTTTTTGCGTCTTCAAGGTTGATGGTGATATATGTGGGGGTTGGAATGCCGGCTCTGTCATAAAGCTGTTTGGATACCAGTTTGTCCATGGCAATGGCGCTTCCCAGCACGCCCGATCCCTGGTAAGGAATGCCCAGAAGATCCAGAAAACCCTGAACGGTACCGTCCTCCCCGTACTGACCGTGAAGGATGATCAGCGCAACGTCGATGGTCGGCGCATCGGCAACCAGACGACTCAGGTCCGTCTTGGGATCATACCGGATCACCCGGTATTTGTCCTTGTTCAATTCCGCGTAAACCTGGTCTCCGCTTTTCAGCGAGACCTCGCGCTCCGAAGAAATGCCGCCGGAAAGCAGTGCAACGGTGAGGGGTTTTGTCATCAAAAAATCCTTCACGAGTGAAAAAGCTGTCGTTTGACGCTGTTGAATTCTTCAAGGGTAATCAAGTCGCTTTCCAGCAGCCGGGCCAGCTCGGAAAGTTCTCTGATTCTGGCGGAGGCCGGATCTTCCAGAAGATTTGCCGCGCAGCGGGAGGTGCCGGGCAGGGAACGGGCATTGCCGTCTTTACCGATTTTAAAGGATGCCATTCCTCCCAAAATGCTGACTTCAACCGCCCTGCCATGAAAAAGGGGAGAATTCACCATTTCCTGAAGCGTCTTGCCTTCCTGCTTCATCCGGTTGTAAAAGCGGTAGCCGGAGATGATAATGGCCGCGGTTCCGCCAAGGAATATCCAGATCATGTACTGGATGATTCCCCGGAAGAAGATAACCAGAAGGCCCAGCCCGGCAATCAGCAGCACATGGAGCACCAGAACCGAATAGGCCATCAGGACACTTTTTAATACGCCGTCGTTCTGTTTGGTTTTATTCATCATCATGGTTAACTAAAGATCATCTTGAAGGTTTGGCGTCCATGCGCATGGCCAGTTTTGCGGCATAGTGTTGGGGCATTTCCCTTTCAACGGAAGTTTTCCGAAGGCAATTGAGTTTTAGAATCAGATAATTCAATCGGGTCAATGTCCGGTATTTTTGTGCCGTATCATCCATTGCCGCCAGCAGATCCCGGGTCTGATGGATTTCTTTTTTCAGCTCGATTTCCGGAGGAACGCATCCGGCATTTTTCAGAATTTTGTAGGCAAGTCTCAAATCTTCGGGAATATGGCGATCGTCTTCAATTTCAATCGGTTTTCCGGAGCCGGGAAGGTTTTCGAAATCCCCGCGCCGCTGGGCCTGAAGGATGCGCTCCTCAATTATTTTTTCAAAACCCGTCGATATCATATTGTTCTAAATAACTGGATTCAAAAGTATCATCATGGTATTTTAATAAATTTAAAGTGAATATTATACAATTCTCAATTCCAATATCAAGAATAATATGCGGCGAAATATTGATGCTGGATTATTTTTGTTGATTTATGATATAAAAAACCTTTTGTTTTGTTGTTTAAACGAATCAGAGGGAATCCATATTTTGAACATACGCCAAAACTTTAAACGCATTTTTTATTGCTTCGGGTCCGTCGGTGTGCTGACCATTTGTTTCTGGATGCTTTCGGTGCTTCCTGCAAAATCCCAAGACAGCGCCGCACCCTTCGATGCGCTTCAGGCAAGACTTGCCCAGGAAGGGTTTGATCCGATCGCACTGAAAACCATTTTCCAGAAACCCGACGTCCGTTTTGATTCCCGCACCGTGTCGCTGTTTTTCATGCACAGTGAGGCCAGGGTCAATTACGATCAGTTTTTATCCCCGGAATCCCTCCAAAAAGCCAGAAAATACATTCAGGACCACCTTTCGGATCTGATTGCCGCTGAAAAAACCCTGGGCGTCGACAAGGAAGTGGTTACCGCCATCATGCTGGTTGAAACCCGACTGGGAACATATCTGGGAACAAGCTCCATATTGAACACCCTCTCGTCGCTGGCTGCAATGAAGGATCCGGGACTTCGGGAAATTGTATGGAACAGCATCCAGGAGGACCGCAGACCGGACAGGTCCGTTTTTGAAGAAAAGGCAAGCGCCAAGTCCGCGTGGGGCTACCAGGAGCTAAAGGCGTATTTGAAATATACCGCCAGGGAAAATATCGACCCGGCAACCGTTTTCGGCTCATATGCCGGAGCCCTCGGCATTTCTCAGTTCATGCCCAGCAACATCCTGGCTTACGGCCTGGACGGCAACCATGACGGCAGAATCGATTTATTCGATCCAAGCGATGCAATCATGAGCATCGCCAATTATTTGAAAAGTTTTGGATGGAAACCCGGCATCAGTTACGAAGCTGCTTATGATGTTATCTATAAATACAACCACAGCAGGGTTTATGTGACAACGATATTGAAAATAGCCGATCAGTTAAAAGGATGAAATGGATTTTTACACGATCAAGATGGTTCTGGGTCTCAGCGTTCCGTTCATGCTGGCCACGCTCTGGGCTGTAATTCACGCGGCTCAGAAGGATTTCGGCAGTTTCAGGGAAAAAATTCTATGGATGATTGTCGCAGCGCTTCCGTTTATCGGTTTTATCATATATCTGTTGTTCGGTTTCAGAAAATCCCGGAAATTGGGAGAAACACATGAATAAGCGGATGCTGATGCTCGGAAATCAGGCCATTTCACGGGGCTTGATTGAAAACGGCTGCGCCCTTGCAACATCCTATCCCGGTACCCCGGCTTCCGAGATTCTGCCTACGCTTGTTGAATGGCAGCAGGCTGAAAACACCCGGCTTCACGCCCAGTGGGCCGTCAATGAGAAAGTGGCGTTTGAAATCGCATATACCGCCGCCGTTGCCGGTCTCAGGTCCATGGTCAGCATGAAGCAGGTGGGGCTGAACGTGGCTTCGGATCCGCTGATGAGTGCGGCTTACATGGGAACCGTGGGCGGCTTTCTGATCATTTGCGCCGATGACCCGGGGCCCCATTCCTCACAGACCGAACAGGACAGCCGGATGATGGCCATGATGGCCAAGATTCCGGTGCTGGATCCGGACTCCCCGGCACAGGCCAAGGACATGATCGCTCTGGGATACGCCCTGTCCGAAGCATTCGAAATTCCGGTCATGATCCGACCCACCACGCGGGTCTGTCATGCAAGGCAGGATGTGGCTGTTTCCCCTGTTCTTCCGGATAACCGAAAGCCGGCTTTTGAAAAAAATCCGGCCCGCTGGGCAGCCACACCTAAATTCCGCTTCCGCCTGCATGAGTCCCTGGAGCAGAAGCTTGCCGGCATCTCAGACTATGCACCCACAGCGCCCCTGCGGTGCAATCCGGGTGCTTCCGGAACCTTGGCCATTGTGGTTTCAGGCGTTGCCGCAGCACACGCCAAAGATGTATTGAAGGATCTTGGTCTCTGGGATCGCATTCCCCTTTATCAAGTGCTTCAGCCCTTTCCCCTTCACCGGGAGTTTATCCGGCATCTTGAATCAACTTGTTCCGAGATTCTGGTCATCGAAGAGAGTACCGGCATTATCGAGATGCAGATTGCCGACCGTCACAAAGTCAGGGGAAAGGCATCCGGAACCGTGCCGTCCGCAGGAGAGATCCTGCCGGAAAATATCTCGGCGATCGTTGCGGAATTTGCCGGAAAAACCCTTTCCCGCCCCGTTTTGCCCGCATCTGCTCCGGGCAGGCGACCGACGCTTTGCGCGGGCTGTCCGCACCGGGCCAGCTTTTTCGCCATCAAAAAAGCCGTACCCCGCGGCATTTACACCAGCGACATCGGATGCTATACGCTGGGTCTGAATCTGGGCGCCGTGGACACATTTATCTGCATGGGGGCTGCCATCAGTCAGGCGGCCGGATTTTATCAGGCGTTCCGGGATGATCCCAAACGGCCGGATATCGTGGCCACCCTGGGCGATTCCACGTTTTTTCATGCCGGAATCCCGGCCCTGATCGATAGCGTGGTCCAAAATGTGCGCTTTGTCCTGGTGATTCTGGACAACCGGACCACCGCCATGACCGGCAACCAGCCCACCCCCTCCAGCGGCCGGGGAATCGGCGGGGAGCCCACTATCACGGTTGAGATTGAAAAACTGGTCGCAGGGTGCGGCATCCGGTTCTGTAAAACCGAAGATCCCTACGATGTTCCGGCATTTATCTCACTGGTGAAATCCGCGGTTGCCTACAGCCGGGAAACCGGGCCCGCAGTGGTCATTGCCAGGCGCGCCTGCCTGCTGGATCGCAGCCAAACCGAAAGCCATCATCCGTTCATCCGGGTACGGATAGACCAGAAGGACTGCGATGCCTGCCATTACTGCATCCAGCATTTCGAATGCCCGGCCCTGATCGCAGGCGGCAAGGACCAGCCCGTCCGGATCGATCCTGCCGGGTGCACGGGGTGCGGGGTCTGTCTGCATGTCTGCCCGAAAAAGGCGATAAAAAGGATGGATCATGACCGTTAAACAGCAGATTGTCATCAGCGGCGTCGGCGGCCAGGGCGTCCTCTTTGTTACCCGACTTCTGGCTGAGGCCGCCATGATGAAGGGATTTCCAGTACTGACATCGGAGACCCACGGCATGGCCCAGCGGGGAGGCACCGTGGTGTCACATCTGAAAATCGGCGATTTTTCAAGTCCGCTGATTCGCCCCTATTCCGCGGACGGACTTCTGGCATTAAGGCCGGAGAGCCTTGCCCAGCATGCCGGATTTGTCAAACCCGGGGGCTGGGCCGTCGTCAACAGCGCGCATCCGGTTCAATCTGCAGGGGAATTCCTGATTGCCTCCTTTGATGCCGATACCATAGCCGGATCCATCGGCAACCTGAAATCCGTCAACCTCATCATGTTGGGAGCCGTGCTCGGCAGGCTTTCGGGCGACATAGCGCTTTTCTGCACGCTGGCTGATATCCAGGCGGCCTTGAACATGCAAGTTTCCGCAACGCCTTCAAAACTGAAAATATTTGCTGCAGCCATCGCGGCCGGGTACGGGGGCTGGCCGGTTTGACGGGACGCATTCATGCCGCTGCTACTTAAACTGTTTCAATTCACCCTCTCGGGGTTGACCACCGGAAGCACATATGCACTGATCGCCATCGGCTTTTCCATCATCCATAATGCCACCGGCATCGTTAATTTCGCCCAGGGCGAGTTCGTGATGCTGGGAGGGATGTTCATGATCACGTTTTACGGCTACTTGAAACTGCCCATGGCGCCGGCCTTTGTCTTAAGCGTTTTTGCCGTGGCGTTCATCGGCCTGCTTCTGGAGAGAACTACCCTTCGGTGCTCTAAATCCAAGGAAATTTTCAACCTTGTCATGATTACCGTCGGCGCCTCCATCTTTATCAAGGGGTTGGCCATGGCCATCTGGGGAAAGAGTGCCATGACCCTTCCGCCTTTTTCAGGAGATGACCCGATATTGTTTTTTGGAGCTGCCATCATGCCCCAGTGCATCTGGATCTTTGGCATCACGGTGTCGGTGGTGGCCGCTCTGAACATGTTTTTTATCAGGACCCGCACCGGAAAAGCCATGCGGGCAGTTGCCGCCAGCCGCAGATCCGCCCTTCTTGCGGGAATCCCGGTCAACCGGGTGATCGCACTTTCGTTTTTTCTCAGCGGCGCCCTGGGAGCTGTTGCAGGGATCGTTCTGACGCCTGTCACCACCATTTCCTATGACAGCGGCGTGATGCTGGGGCTCAAAGGGTTTTCCGCAGCCATTCTGGGTGGATATGGTTCCATGATCGGGGCTGTTGCCGGAGGCCTGCTGCTCGGGGCACTGGAATCCCTCGGGGCCGGTCTGGTATCTTCCGAATACAAGGACGTCCTGGCCTTTCTGATTCTGCTGATTGTGCTTTTCTTCAAACCCGCCGGCATGTTCGGAAAAGGGTCCCTCAGAAAGGTGTGATGAAGCATCTGCCGCTCATGGTCTTCAGCCTGGTTGTTTTCGCATTGCCGCTTGGCATGGGGAACAATTATTACCTGATGGCGCTTAACATCGCGGCCCTGAATGTCATGATCGTTATCGGGCTGAATCTGCTCATGGGCTACGCAGGTCAGATATCCCTGGGCCATGCTGCCTTTTTTGGCCTGGGGGCCTATTTTTCCGCCGTTCTCACCACGACATACGGTTTTCCGGCCTGGCCCACGATCCTTGGCGCCATGGTCGTAACGGCAGGCATTGCATGCATCATCGGCATTCCCACCCTGAAACTGCAAGGCCACTACCTGGTCATGGCAACTCTCGGATTCAACGTTATTGTTTACATCATCATGATTCAGCTTGGTTCCGTCACCGGCGGTCCTTCCGGGTTTGCGGGTATTCCCGGGCTTCGGATCGGGAGTTTTGCGTTTGAATCGGACCGCAAAATCTATTACCTGTTCTGGGCCATATCCATCGGTATCCTGAGCTTGTCTTTGAACCTGATCCATTCAAGGGTCGGCAGGGCCATGGCCGCGCTCAGCCACAACGAAATTGCGGCCCGCTGCACGGGCATTGATACGGAAACCATCAAGATCAAGATATTTGTCATCAGCGCCGCCATGGCGTCCCTGGCCGGAAGCCTTTACGCCCATTACATTTCCTTTATCAGTCCGGGCTCTTTCAGCATATTTTTTTCCCTTCAGACCGTGACCATGGTCCTGGTCGGCGGCATGGGATCTCTCTGGGGATCGGTTTTCGGCGCGATTTTGATGTCCCTTCTTCCTGAAATCCTGCATGGCGTCAAGGAATACAATGTCCTGGTCTACGGCTTTATTCTCATGGTGGTTCTGATCTTTTTCCCCGAGGGACTGTTTCCGTCCGTCAGGTCTTTTGTTGCAACAACCTTCCGGAAAAAGACATGATCCTGCCGGATGCGGAAAAAAAAGAGGCTGCGGTCCTGGAGGCAAATAAAATCACGGTTCGTTTCGAGGGCCTGGAGGCGCTAAGCCGCCTTTCCTTTGCCATCTTCCCGCAGCAGATCATCTCCATTATCGGTCCAAACGGCGCCGGCAAAACCACCCTTTTAAACGCCATTACCGGTGTGTGTCCCCTACATATCGGTGAAATCTTTTTCAAGGGCCAGTCGATTGCCGGACTCAAGCCGTTTCAGATCGCATCCCTCGGCATTACCCGCTCTTTCCAGCAGGCCCAGCTTTTTATGAACATGACCGTCCTGGAGAATGTCATGGTCGGCATGCACCCCCGGACAACTTCCGGTTTTCTGAAGGCAATGTTCCGCCTGCCTTCGGAACGAAAAGAGGAGGGAATGATCCGCGATAATTCCCGGGGCATTCTGGAGGCGTTCGGTCTGCTTTCAAAATCCGGAGACATGGCCGGGCACCTCTGCCTTCGCGATCAACGGCGCCTGGAGATGGCAAGGGCCATGGCCTGCCGGCCGGAAATCCTGCTTCTGGATGAGCCTGCAGCCGGACTGACAATCCGTGAAATGGAAGAGATGGCGGATATCATCCTCTGGCTTAAGGAAAAAGGTCAGACCATCATCCTGGTGGAGCATAACATGCGCCTGGTCATGGCGATTTCGGACCATTTGATCGTACTGCATCACGGCATCAAGATCGGTGACGGCCTTCCCGGGGATATTCAGAAGAACCGGCAGGTGATCGCGGCGTATCTGGGAAAATGAGCGCATGCTGAAAATAAAAAACATCGATGCAGCCTATGGAAAGGTCCAGGCCCTTTACCGGACAACGTTTCATATCCGTCAAGGGGAGATCGTCTCCCTCATCGGTGCAAACGGCGCGGGAAAGACAACGCTTCTGAACGTCATATCCGGACTGCATCCCGTGAAAAGCGGGAGTGTCTTGTTTATGGACCGGGAAATTCAGGGCATGCCGCCTGACCGGATCGTTGGCATGGGAGTAATTCAGGTGCCGGAAACCGACAAGATATTCGCCCCCTTGACGGTTCTGGAGAATCTGGAACTTGGCGCGTATCTCAGGCGCCTGGACCGAAACACGTTAAAGACGGAAATTGAAAGTGTCTGTGACCTGTTTCCGATTTTAAGAAATCGCGGGGGCAGGGCAGCCGGCTCGCTTTCCGGAGGCGAGCGCCAGATGCTGGCCCTGGGACGGGCGCTCATGGGAAAGCCGAAACTCCTCATGCTGGATGAGCCGTCCCTGGGGCTTGCGCCGGTCATTGTCTCGGAGATGTTTCGCATCATCGAGTCCCTGAACGCCAACGGGACCACCATTCTGCTTGTGGAGCAGAACGCCAGTGAAGCCCTGCGGATATCCAGCAGGGCCTACGTTTTGGAAACCGGCCGGATCATCCTGACAGGTGCAGGGTCTGATCTTCTGAACAACGAAGAAGTGAAACGGGCCTTTCTGGGAAATGATTACAAGGAAAAATGGGAACGATGAAAGTGATATCTGTCCGGGGGATCAATGTTTTTTTGGAAATGATCGCGGAAGTTCTATCTGGTATTTGCGGTCGGACCGGAATATTCCCTGGCGATCAATCAACATGCTGGAATGAACGATAATTAGCAAAAAAACATTGGTTCCTCGCTATTTCGGACAGGTCATCCATACAAGACAGTTCGGATTGGTGCTTTTTAGAATACTTGCATTTGTGCATCGGTAAACCTTTCAACCCTTGTTTCGATTTTTTTGGTATCCTTAATAAAAACGTTTGTTGAATACTCATATAACTACCCTTGAGATAAGTTCTTCATATTAGTTTGCGACACGAAACGGAGAGGAGCGTTTTTTTAACCATGCATTACACGCTTTAAAAAATCACGGGTACGGTCATGCTTGGGATTTGTCAGCAGTTCACTTGGCAGACCTTCTTCAACAACGATGCCGTTATCTGCGAAGATCACGCGGTCTGCAACTTCCTTTGCAAACCCCATCTCATGAGTGACAACCAGCATGGTCATTCCTTGCTTTGCAAGATTTTGCATCACGCTCAGCACCTCACCCACAAGCTCCGGATCAAGGGCAGATGTGGGTTCATCGAAAAGGATGGCTTTCGGCTCCATCGCCAATGCCCGCGCAATGGCCACCCGCTGCATCTGCCCGCCGGAGAGTTGGCTTGGATAAACGTTTTCCTTGTTGGCAAGACCCACCTGCTGGAGCAAGCTACGGCCGCGTTCAAGCGCTGTTTTCCTGTTTTCCTTTTTGACGTAGATCGGTCCTTCAATGACGTTTTCCAGGGCGGTGCGGTGAGGAAAAAGGTTGAAACGCTGAAAAACCATTGAAACATGGGTGCGAATCCAGTAAATATTTTTGTTTTCACGATCGACCAGATGATCTTCGATACGAATCTGTCCCGAATCGTAACTTTCCAGCCCGTTGATACAACGCAGGATCGTAGACTTGCCGGAACCGGATGGCCCGATAATGCACAGCACTTCACCTGCAGTCACATTAAGCGAAATACCTTTAAGTACCTCGTTTGTGCCAAAAAACTTGTGAAGATCGGTTATCTGTATCATTTGGATTTGAATCTCTTTTCCAGTCTGGATACTACCAGGATAAGCGGAAGACTCATCACAAGATAACCGATGGCTCCGAGGGTAAATACAGTCATGTTCTTGAAAGTAGAAGCGGCGATCAACTTGCTTTGCAGAGACAGTTCGGCAACAGTTATGGCCGATGTCTGAGAGGAATCTTTCAGGAGCATGATGAGATTGTTGCCGTAAGGCGGAAGCGCGATATTGAGAGCCTGGGGAAGTATCACCCGCCGCATGATCAGGGAACGGGTCATGCCGATTGACTGGGCAGCCTCGATCTGGCCCACACCAATGGCCTCGATGCCGGCCCGGAAAACCTCCGACATATAGGCTGAGTAGGCAATCCCGAGCCCGATGGCCCCCGCCTGAAAAGCCGTCAAATCAATCCCTATCTCCGGTAGTACGAAATAGATGTAAAACAACTGAACGAGAATGGGGATACCTCGAATGGTGTTGACAAATCCTGCACTCACCCATGACAGAAATTTGTTGCGGGACACCCGCAACAATGCCCAAAACAGACCCAGCACAGTAGACAATATCAGGGCGGAGAGGGTGACCAACAGCGTGATCTCCGCCCCTTTGATCAGAATCGGTGCAAACTCCACTGCGTCATGCCAGAATGAGCCCCCCATTATCAGCTACTCCCTTCGAGGCTTAATAGCATTGACTTATTTCAGACCCCACTTGACAAGAATCTTATCCAATGTCCCATCGGCCTTGAATCTGGCCAAGGATTTATTCAGTTTTTCGAGCAGCGCGCTGTCTCCTTTCTTGACCGCCATGCCGATGTTGACATTGACGATCGTCGGGATGCCCTTTACAAGGCGCACACCTTTATGCACCCCCTGAGAAATTTGGTACGCAATGATCGGATAGTCGCCAAATCCGGCCTTGATGCGGCCTAAAGCAACATCCCGGATAACATCCGCCATGGAGTCATAGGCTTTCACTTCCTTGAACAAACCGGTTTTAATCATCGGTTCAACATAGACAGTGCCCACCTGGACCCCTACCATTTCCCCTTTCATTTCCTCGTAGGATTTATAGGCATTGGTGTCTTTTTCGTTTACGACAACGCCTTCACCGTAATTGTAAACCGGATCAGTGAAATCCACCACTTCCCGGCGTTCGGGGGTCATTCCCAATGCTGCAGAGATCAACTGGATTTTTCCGGTCTGGAGCGAAGGAATCAGTGTATTAAAAGGCATGCCCTGAACATCCACCGCAAATCCCTGGTCTTTTGCAATGTCGTTGATCAGGTCCACCATCACTCCCTGGACGGAGTTTGTTTTCGTGTCAAGAAATGTAAAGGGAACCCCTGTGGGGGTCGAACCGACCTGCAGCGTCTGAGCCCAACCATTTGATGCAAGGGCAATCATCATCGACATCAATGCAATTTTCATTAATCTTGAAACCATAGCGTTGTCCTCCTTTGATCCCACCTTGCCGAGGGATGATGCGGTTGACGGCGACATCCCAAAAACGAACACCATCAGCCTTATTAAAATTGCAATTACACTTGACCCTGGCTACTGGTCTCGATCCAAGATCAGCTCACTGCAGCAATTAACCGGTCACGATCCATTTTTTCGAAGCCGAGTTTTTCAAGCGTGACACCTTCTGTCATGAAATTTCGCTTCAAGAGAACACTACCTAATGTTATCAATGCATCCGATGTGGGGGTCGGGACCCCAAGCGCTTTCCCCAGACTGGAATAAAGCACCAGTCCGTCGGAAATGTCTTCAGTGAAATATCGCGACTCCAGACTCATGGGCCCTTTGATCTTGGAAAAGACTGGACTGCAATTATATTTTAGGTGCAAGGGCCCCTCACCTGGTTCAAGATAACCCCGCTTGATTCTGGCCGTGGTGCCGTCATCCAGTTGCAAACCGAGGGCACCTCCCAGCGCCATGCGTTCCTTTCCGACTTCAAGCAGGACATTTACCGTATGTTCGGTAATACCTTCCACGTACAACCAGAATTCTCCACAGGAGTATTCAATGCGACCGGCATTTAACAGGCAGGGACCCGGGTGACATTCAGGGTTACCGTTGCTTAGCGAAGTTCCCCAAACATTCTCGATGGGAAGCACGCCATCATAAATCTGCCGTACGGCAGAAAGCATGGATTGCGTCCGATTGGCAGGATATGCGGAAAAATAAAATTCCTTAGCCCGCAAAGACAGCTCAACCTTTCCCATTTCAGGGAAGGCACGTGTTCCATAAGCCAGAGTGGCAAATTCGCCGATCATGAAATCGGTCGTTACGCCGATCTGTCTTGCGGTGTTTACAAAACGCACCGAGCACATGCAAGCAGCGGAGTGAAACACGATGAATTGTTCGGCCTTGAGATGTGGCGCACTGACTTTTGCAAATTCCTCCGTCCATATCGATGGAATTGTAATCAACACGAGTTGAGCATCCGCAAGCGCCTTTTCAATGTCTGTCGTCAACATACGGATGGCGGCTTCTGCCAAACCACCACCGGGTTCCATCAGCGTAACCCTTCCCCCTTTTTCATTCAACAAATCAATGTTTTTTGAGAATTGAGGAAGTTCATATAAAGCCACCTCGAATCCTCGCAGCGTCAGATCCGCAGCGGCGGTAATGCCCCCATTTCCAGCTCCCAGTACTGCAACACGTTTAATGTCCATGCTGATTATATGCCCTCTTTTGGTATAAAGCCGATTAAAAGTTAACTATCCGTTAAATAATAATCCTGATGATTTCGCAAAATGTCCTGTATCTTAGGCAAAGTTTCATCCTTCGTCTGATCAGGGAGCATGGATGCGCCTACCTTGATCTTGAGCAGACAGAACCCCGGTATGTTATCAGAGGCCTGCTTTAACTATCATCCGTTCATCAAATGGTCGTGATTATAAAATTTTAATAATTGAACAGATGATGACGATAAATAACTTATTCAATTTGCATGCCATAAGGTTTCAATTTAGCCGTTTTGTTTAATAATCGTTCGAATACAGTATGTTGGGAGAGCCTGCGCTCTGCAGTTATTGCTAAAAAGTGGGGAAGGATGTGCTGATATGTAACTATATTTTACATTCATGCGCTATTTCAGGTTTTACCAACTGGAATTATTTAAGCTTTCCAGTTGTAAAATAATATTACATGTAGCGTTATGTTACATTAATTTGAATTCGGCAGTTGGCCGGAAAGCAGGCTGTACTTTTTTAGTTTTCGGTAAAGCGTGGGACGGCTTATGCCCAGCATTCGGGACGCCAGTGCAATATTTTGTCCGGTCGCCTGCATGGCATCATCAATTGTTTGCCGTTCAGAGACTTCCAGCAAGGCACCGTGTTGGCTCGACATCAGGACCTTTCCTGTTTTCACTTTGAGAAAAGACAAATGGTCTCTTCGAATATATTGTTCCTCAACAATATTCAACAGTCGCTCTATAACATTTTCAAGCTCCCTGACGTTTCCCGGCCAATCGTAGTTTAGGAGCAGGGTTTCCGCCCTCGGCGTGAACCCTAAAACATGGCTGTTCAGCGTGCGGCTCCGTCGTTCAAGAAAATGCCGTACAAGCAGAATAATATCCTCTGGCCTTTCCCTTAGGGGTGGAATTGTGATGGGGAATACATTCAATCGGTAGAAAAGGTCTTGACGAAAACTGCCGCGCAAGTAGGATTGCCGGATATCAACGTTGGTTGCGGCGATAATACGGACATCCACGGAATGCGTTTTGTGTTCGCCGATCCGGATGACCTCCCCGGACTGAAGCACTCGCAGCATTTTAACTTGCATGTCGATAGGCATATCTCCTATCTCGTCAAGGAACACTGTTCCGCCGTTGGCCAATTCGAATTTGCCCTGTCGCCCTCCTTTGGCAGCGCCGGTAAAGGCCCCCTCCACATATCCAAAAAGCTCGCTTTCAAAAAGCTCTCGCGGAATAGCCCCGCAGTTGATCGCAACAAAAGGCCTTTCCCTGCGGTCACTTTGGTTGTGGATCGCTTGGGCAAAAAGCTCTTTGCCTGTACCGGTTTCTGCAATTATCAATACGGAGGACCGACTTCGTGAGGCTTTCATGGCGAATTTTTTGGCTTGCAGGATCGCCGAACTGGCGCCGATAATATCACGGAATGTGAACAGGGCACGTGAGCCTGCCAACTCGTTCACCAGCTTGCGGATTCGGTTGATTTCGTCAAATTTGATTACATAACCGCCCACTTTATGACTGCTGTCGTAAATGGGACGGATGGTGGCCATGACCTGGACGGTCCGGCCATCCGAAATATTAAAGAAAAATTCGCGATCCATGCACTCAGCTTCCATGCGAAACAATGAACCCCAATCGATTTCAGACTGGACCATGTTTTGAATGGATGAACCTGTGAAATCATTTCCTTTCAGGATCGCCCTGCCACGATTGTTGAGCTTGATGAGTTTGCCATCCCGATCTGTCACAATAATGCCGCTGTCAATTGATTCGAGCACAGCCTCCATTGACTGGTTTTGAAGCAGGAGCTCATTGCCATTTTTCAGCAGTCGCATTTCTTTTTCAATTGCACGGGCTGCGGTAATCATCATTCCCAGGGTATGGGAATGAACCTGATCCGCATTGCCAGTTGCTATCACGACCCCAAGCAGACGATCGTTATCATCAAAAATAGGGGCCGCTGAGTTGGTGTATCCACGCCCTCTTCGGCAATAAGACTCCTTTTCCGTGATCTGAACGGCAATCTTCCGAGCTATGGACAAGGCGGTCGCGGTTGTTCCGACATCTCGCTCGGACCATCGGAATCCCAGCGCACAGTTAACTTGTGCAAGCCCTTCCAAAGTGGCGGCGTCTCCGATAATGTGAATGAAGTACCCTTCATGATCCGCCAGAATCATTGCAAAGCCGCCCCCCCTGATAATTGAATAGATATCCTTCATCTGGCGGACCGCAGTTTCATAAAAAATGCGGTTTTTGTTCTGGCGGAGATTTAGTTCAGTTTCAGATAGGTGGACCTGATTCGGATCTACAACGCAATTTGGATCAATACCGTAACTTTTTGAGCGGTTGTGCGATTTACGAATTTCTTCTTTAAGGATTTGCGGCAGAAGGATTCGGTGCGACTTCATTT
>JBBIPX010000009.1:0-51369 GCA_037442625.1 Desulfobacteraceae bacterium | reverse complement strand
GTTCAGAACAGATGGATGCCGGGCAGCCGGGACTGCAGATTCGAACGACTGGGTATCGAATTGCGACCTGCAAAAACAGATTGGCTGGGCGGTGAATGAAGTGAGTGTCCTGTCCGGCATCCTGAACCCCTGATTTTTTCGGCGCGAATGAATGCGGTCAGGAAACACGTGCCGCCTTTCTAACATTGGCTGATTATATCTATATTTTCAAAATGGTATTGTGCAACATCTCATCATTTAACGACAAGAAAAGGAAATATTCAATGAACAAATTTTTTTTTCGCATTCAATCCATTATTGTCCTTACCGCATTGATTCTGATGCCGGCACTGTATGCGCCGCTTGTTTCTGCGGATGAATCCAAAGATTTGATTCTTGCAACAACGACTTCGACCGTGGATTCCGGTCTCCTGGATGATTTGATTCCCAGGTTTGAAAAGAAAACAGGATTAAGGGTCAAGACCATTGCGGTTGGCACCGGCCAGGCACTTGCCATGGGCGAAAAAGGCGAGGCGGATGTGCTGCTGGTTCACGCTCCGGCTTCGGAAAAAAAACTGGTGGATGCCGGCGTGGGAATTAATTATCAGTTGGTGATGCACAATGATTTTGTTATTGTCGGCCCGGCGGCCGATTCGGCAAAAATCAAAGGCAAAACCGCAGCGGAAGTGTTCAAGGCGATCGATGCCGGCGGTGCGGTATTTATTTCCCGCGGGGACGATTCGGGCACGCATAAAAAAGAGCAGAGCCTGTGGAAGGAAGCCGGTGTCGCGCCGACCGGGAAACCCTGGTATCAGGAATCCGGCCAGGGAATGGGCGCAACGCTGTTGATGGCTTCGGAAAAAGCCGGATACACCCTGACGGACCGGGCAACCTATCTGGCCCAGAAAGCCAATGTGAACCTGGTGATTCTTTCCGAAGGCGACAAACCCCTCTTGAACATCTATCATGTGATGCAGGTGAACCCGGAAAAATTTTCCAAGGTCAATGCTGCGGGCGCCAAGGCGTTCGTCGATTTCATGATCGCACCGGAAACCCAGAAGGTGATTGGTGATTTCGGGAAAGCCAAATATGGGGCTGCCCTGTTTTTCCCGGATGCGGTCAAGTGACCATATTTCTTGACGGATTTCAATCCGCGTTCCACCTGCTGGTTTCACTGGATCCGGATGTTCTGGCCATTACCTGGCGGACGATTCAAGTTTCCACGGTCGCCACCTGCATCAGCGTATTGATCGGAATCCCCATCGGCACGGCCCTGGCCCTGACCCGGTTCCGGGGTCGGGGGCTTCTGGTCAGCCTGATCAATTTCGGCATGGGATTGCCGCCGGTGGTGGTGGGGCTGGCAACCTGGCTGATGCTGACCCGGTATGGGCCTTTGGGCATGCTGGGCCTTTTGTATACGCCAAGCGCCATGATTCTGGCGCAGGCGATCATCGCAAGCCCGATCGTGGCCGGATTCAGCCTGGCCGCCATTCAGTCGGTCAATCCCAAACTGCTGCTTCAGATCCAGTCCCTGGGCACCACCCCGTTTCAATACCTGATGCTGCTGCTCTGGGAAACCCGGCTTGGCATTCTGTCCGCGGTCATCGCCGGGTTCGGCGGCGTCATCAGCGAGGTGGGCGCCTCCATGATGGTGGGCGGAAACATCCGGGGATACACGCGGGTGCTAACAACCGCAACGGTGCTGGAAGTTTCCAAGGGGAATTTTGAACTTTCAACGGCGCTCAGCATTATTTTGCTTGCGCTGACATTCGTTATCGTTTCCCTTCTCAGTTATTTGCAGCAGCGAAAGGCTGGCCGCTGATGCCAGCCAAACTGTCTGCAACAAACCTCAAGCTGATGCGCTCCGGCAGAGAAATTCTGAATATTGATCAGTTTGTTCTGAATCGCGGCGATGTAATGGCAATTGTCGGGCCGAACGGTGCGGGAAAATCCAGCCTGCTTCAAATTCTGGCTTTTCTGATCGAGCCGGATGCCGGAATTTTACTGCTGGACGGCGCGCGTGTCGGAAGCGGCAACCGCCTGGCTGCCCGGCGGAAGCTGGCGATGGTGTTTCAGGAAGCCCTGCTTCTGGACGCGACCGTTCAAAAAAATATTGAAATACCGCTTCGCATTCGCGGGGTCTGCCGGCGAGAGGCTGCTGCCAGGTCCCGTGAATGGATGCACCGGCTGGGCATCGGCCGCCTGTCCGGACAGCAGGCCAGAAACCTTTCGGGCGGAGAATCCCAGCGAACCAGTATCGCCCGGGCCCTGGCCATGAAGCCGGAAATTCTCCTGATGGATGAACCGTTTTCCGCGCTGGATTATCCGAGCCGAAAATCGCTTTTGACCGAGATGGGCGATATCCTCCATGCATCCGGCATGACGACCGTCTTTGTGACCCACGATTTTTCCGAGATTTCATATCTGACGCGCCAGGTGGCCGTGCTTTACAACGGCAGACTGATCAAGCAAGGGGATATACGAGAAATTCTGGGAGAATCCGCGATGTCTGTAAAAACCTGGGCCCCCTGGGATGATGTCGCTGTCTCAGAGAATTTCATAAAGTAACTGCCGTTAATGATGATCTGCCTGCGCCCTGATCATAAATTCCTGCAAACTGCATCATTGCAGCAGCAGGCATGCCCGTATGCAATAAAAAGGCAGCCGGGCAAGATACCTTTGTAACTTTGTGCCTCTGTGCCTCTGCAACTAAACTGCCTTGAACCTGAACCGAGGAGTTAAAAAGCCCTCCGTCCTTACAGCTCGATCTGGCCTCCCAGTTCCACGACCCTGCCGGGCGGGATTCCAAAATAATCAACGGCGCTTTTGGAATTTCGGGACAGAAATGCAAAAATGTGCAGCCGCCATCGGCTCATACTGGATTTTCCGGTAAGCAGCAGCGTCTCTCTGCCCAAATAATAACTGATGGGGCGTATTTGTGGAATTAGCCCCAAGTGAAATGCCCTGGTTACGATTCTGGGCACATTGGGTGTTTCCATGAATCCATAGCGGGCGACAATCCGGTGGAACCCGTGCCCGAGGGATTCAAACGCCAGCCGATCGCGTTCAAGAATGGCGGGGACGTCTTGGGGCTGTATGGTCAGGAATATGACCTGTTCATGAAGAACCTTGTTGTGTTTGAAGTGATGAAGCAGAGACGGCGGGGTGAAATTAGAGGATGACGCCATGAAGACGGCGGTGCCCTTAACCCGGTGAACGCCGTGTTTCGATACGTCGGAAATAAAAACATCCAAAGAGAGCATTGTGCTTCGTATCTTCTGATAGAGGGTTGCGCGGCCGTCCTTCCATGCTGTCATCAGGATGACGATGATTGCGGCGACGGCAATGGGAAACCAGCCGCCGTCAAAGATTTTAAGCAGATTTGAGCCAAAATAGGTGGCATCGAAAATCAAAAACAAAACAACTAATGGAGCTGCCTTTTGAACCGGCCAGCCCCAGGTTCGCGTGGCGACATAATAATAAAGCAGCGAGGTGATCGCCATATTGGCGGTGACCGCAATGCCGTATGCGGCGGCCAAACCGCTGGATGCGCGGAACGCAATCACAAGTCCGATGCAGACCACCAGCATGATCCGATTGATTTCAGGAATGTAAATCTGCCCTTCGGTATTTGCAGAAGTATGAATGATGGTGACCCGCGGGCAATACCCCATCTGAACCGCCTGCCGGGTCAGCGAAAAAGCTCCGGAAATCATGGCTTGAGATGCAATTATCGTTGCCAGCGTAGAGAGTGCTACCATCGGATAGAGAATGAATTTGGGAACCAGTTCGTAGAAAGGATTGACGGACAACTCCGGGTGATCCAGCAGCAGCGCGCCCTGACCGAAATAATTCAGCAGCAGGGCCGGAAACACCAAAACAAACCACGAAAACCGGATGGGATTTCGACCAAAATGCCCCATGTCGGCATAAAGCGCTTCGCCGCCGGTGATACACAGCACCACGGATCCCAGCACCACCATGCCGTGTATATGGTTTGCCGCGAAGAAACGATAGGCATAAACCGGGTTGATTGCAGTAAGGACATGAGGGTTTATAAGTATTGACCGGATTCCCAGAGTGGAGAGCGTTGCAAACCATATCAGCATGATCGGTCCAAAAATTTTTCCGATCCCTTCCGTACCATGGTGCTGGGAAAGAAACAGGATCAACAGCACCAGGCAGGTCAGTGGAACGACGAGCCTATCGGCGGCATGGGTGGCAACCTCAAGCCCCTCTATGGCGGACAGCACCGATATGGAAGGAGTGATAAAGCCGTCTCCGTAAAGCAGGGATGCTCCCAGCAGCGCAGCAAAGATCACAACCGGTTTCATATTTTTTGAGAGTTGTTTCTCCGACCCCGAAATCAGCGCCAGAAGCGCGAAAATGCCGCCTTCTCCCCGGTTGTCGGCCTGCATAATAAACATCAGATACTTGATGGTCACCACAATGGTCAAAGACCATGCAATCAGAGAAAGCACCCCGAGTACATTTGTCGGGGAAGGATCGATGGCATGCGCGCCGTGGAAACATTCTTTGATGGTATAGAGCGGGCTGGTTCCGATATCTCCGTAAACAACGCCCAGTGCGCCGATCGTCAGCTTGATCCTGTTACCGGACGGGGGGACAGTTTCTTCTTGCATATGCGATTTTCCTAAAAAAGTAGCTGAAATACCTCAGCGGACAGATAAATGATATTATTTCTGTCGATCGCTGTCTTTCATTCGTCGCCTGCTTCTATTCAGAAGAATGGATTTAATTTAATCCCATTGTCCGAGACACTCCGGACAGGGCGGCCGCATTTGGGATTGACGGTTTAAAGCGCGGCGTCCTTTCTGCTTTCCGGTAATATCGTGTAGCTGTAATTACCTGAGATTATCAAAAATATCTATATTTTTGATAAAAATTCGCTACCATTTGAAACAATTATATCTACACAGGATTATAACATTTTCTTGACACGACAATCAAAAAGGATATGATCATCGATTAAAAATATGCAGCCGAGATCCGTTCCGCGAACGGATGCGGGGGACCCATTTTTGGGGGCGAATTCTTTTTTGTGGATAGGGCACTTTCAGGCCCGAGCCCGACAGCTAACTCCGGAGGCATTTGAAAGGGCAACTGACAGCGTTATAAAAGCCGCCGGTCTTGCACCGGCGGCTTTTTACGTTTAAGCCCCTTGAAGAATCAGTCTGTGAAGGAGGATATATGGCTTCATCAAGCAGCCAGCCGGAAGAAAATATCATCAAAAAAATCCTGCATGCAATCATCGGGGCGCCCAAGCAGGTAAAAGACCCCAATATTTTTCATAAAATGTCGCTGATTCCCGTGCTGGCATGGATTGGGCTTGGCGCCGACGGACTTTCCTCTTCTTCCTACGGTCCCGAGGAAGCTTATCGCGCTCTTGGAACCCACACGTATCTGGCCATTCTCCTGGGTCTGGCCACCGCGGTTACGGTTTTCATCATCTCCTACGCTTATTCCCGGATTATTGAGCATTTCCCCCATGGCGGCGGCGGGTATATCGTGGCAACCCACATGCTGGGTGAGAAGGCCGGCGTCATCTCCGGCAGCGCCCTTCTTGTGGACTATGTGCTGACCATCACCATTTCCATTGCCGCCTGTGTGGACGCGCTTTTCAGTTACCTTCCGCTGAGCTTTCACCACCACAAGGTCGCCGTAGCCTGCTTTCTGTGCATCCTGCTGATTGTGTTGAACATTCGCGGTGTCAAGGAATCCATTCTGATCATGGCTCCGATTTTTATCGTCTTTGTCGTCACCCACCTTGTCATGTTGCTGGACGGCATCTTTACCCATACCGATCGTTTTGTTCCCATGGCCAATGACTTTCATGCCGGCATTCAGCAGGATATTTCCACCATCGGATTCGTCGGCATGCTCATGCTGTTCTTGCGCGCCTATTCCCTGGGCGGGGGGACCTATACCGGAATCGAGGCGGTTTCCAACGGCATGCAGATCATGCGGGAGCCGCGGGTGAAGACCGGCAAGCGGACAATGGTCTACATGGCCGGCTCCCTTGCCTTCACCGCCGGTGTGCTCTTTCTCTGTTATGCGCTTCTGGACGTCAAGCCGGTGGAAGGTAAGACGCTGAATGCCGTGATTGCCGACAATTTGTTTGACGACTGGGGCATGGGAAAGATGATTGCGTTTATCACGATTTTTTCCGAAGGGGCGTTGCTTCTGGTTGCGGCTCAGACCGGATTTGTGGATGGCCCCAGGGTCATGGCGAACATGGCGGTGGATTCCTGGTTTCCCCACCGGTTTGCGGCCCTGTCCGAACGGCTGACCATGCGAAACGGCATCGTTCTGATGGGGGTCTCGGCCATCGCGCTCTTAATCTACACATCCGGATCGGTGTCGGCCCTGGTGATCATGTATTCCATCAACGTCTTTGTTACGTTTTCCTTTTCTCAGCTCGGAATGTCCCGGTTTTACATCCGGCGCCGCAAGGAAGATTTCAAATGGGTCCGGCATTTAAGCGTCCATCTTGTCGGCCTTGCCCTTTGCGCCACCATTCTGGTGATCACAACCGTGGAGAAATTTACCGAAGGCGGCTGGATGACGCTTTTGATCACCTCCATCGTTATCTGCGTCTGCTATCTGATTCGCAATCATTACCTGCAAGTCCGAAACAGCGTTGCGGAGCTGGATAAGACGCTGCTCAGCTTTCCAACATCCGGCCCGCCCAACAGCGCCCCGCTGGACAAGAGAGATCTGACCGCCGTTCAGTTGGTTTCGGGATACAGCGGCTTCGGGGTTCACACCCTGCTGTCCATTCTTACCACCTTCCCAAAAATCTACAAAAACATCGTTTTTGTTTCAGTTGCGGTCATTGATTCCGGATCGTTCAAAGGTGCCGAAGAAGTCGAAGTCCTGGAACAATCGGTAAGGAGCGGACTTGAAAAATATGTGGAGCTTGCCAGAAAACTGGGTCTTGCCGCCGACTATCGCATTGAAGTCGGAACGGATGTGGTGGAAAGTGCAATGAACCTGTGTAAGACAATCGCAGCCGAGTATCCCCGTTCCACCGTTTTCACCGGGCAGATTACCTTCCGGCTGGAAAAATTCTATCATAAAATGCTCCACAACGAGACCGCCTTCGCCATCCAGCGCCGCCTGCAATGGGATGGGATCACCACCGTCATTCTTCCGATACGGATGCGCATGTAGATGAATTTCGCGTTGGCTTTTTGGGGCGATATGGTATGGTAGCCGTAACCACCGAAATGCAGACCGGGAAGTTAGCCGGCATAAAAATCTGCTGTCATGACAAACAGGGGATAACCGGATATGAATGCGAATCGTTCTGGCAAAAATATCGGAATATTGGTTGCTGCCGCCTTGGTTGCATTTTTGATGTTCGCTGCGTGGCATTTTTACTTAAAGCCGAAAATGTCGGATATTCTGTTTGAACCGATCTTTGTCAATGATGTCAAGAAAGTCCAGTTGGTGTCCGAAATGCGGGTAAAACTGAACGCATCCGTGGAGGCGGAGAAAAGCGCGGTTCTGGCGGAAACGGATGAGGCTTCCCGTGCCTATGCCGACCAGGCACTTCAGCTTTCCGCCGCGGTGGAAGAAGCCAGGAGTGAACTGGGTGTACTGATTGAAAGGGAAAAAATGGGCCGGGAAGTCGATCTTTTCCGGGAGTTCAGCGCCTGCTGGGAACGGTTCCGGCAAATCGACCAGGAATTGTTGCCGTTGTCCGTGCTGAACACGAATCTGAAGGCATACGCGCTTTCATTTGACTCCGCGCAGACAGCCGTCAACCGACTCGAAGCATCCCTTAATGCGCTGATAAGCAGCGGCGCTCCAGATGACAAATCCTGCAGGATTACCAGATTGGCGATGCGGACGCTGGTCGCCGCGCTTAAAATACACGCCCTTCAAGCTCCCCATATTGCCGAGAACCGTCAAGAGAAAATGGACGAGATCGAAACAACGATGCGAGCACAGAATGCGCTGATCAATGCGTCTTTGGACGCACTGTCGTTTTTGATGAATCCGAAAGGAAAACCGTTGATCGATGCGGCGACTGAGGCCTATGCCGAGTTCTGGCGGATCAATACGGAAGTGATGAACCTGTCGCGCCAGAACAGCAATGTGCGATCCCTTAACCTGTCCCTGGGCCAAAAACGAAATACCACGGTTCAGTGCCAGGATGCGCTGGCCGCCCTCGAGCAAGCCATTCAAAGCAAGGTGTATAAAGCCACAAGATAAGTGGGGAACTCGGGACGGGTCTGGAATGAAACTCACTGAAAAAACGGGAAAACCCCTTGCCATCCTTGTCGTGGATGATGAGCCGAATATCCGCAAGGTGCTGTCCATGGCGCTGGAGGCGGATGGACACCAGGTTGCGGCTGTCGGAAATGCCGGAGATGCCCTGCGTGAATCGTACCGGCGCTTTTTCGATATGGCGTTTGTGGATCTGCGGCTTGGGGCCGAATCCGGGATGGAGCTGATCCCTTCCCTGCTGGCCGCCTGTCCCTGGCTGAAAATCGTCGTGATCACCGCTTATGCCTCCATTGACTCGGCTGTCGAGGCCATGCGGCGCGGCGCATTTGATTATCTTTCAAAACCTTTCACCCATGATCATGTAACCCTTCTGGTGCGAAAGGTATCCGAAGTGCGGTTGCTGGAGCAAAAGGTGGAAGCGCTGCAGGGGGCCTTGAACGCGGAGGTTCCGGAAGCGGATTTCGTCTGTCCGAGTCCGGCCATGCAGCGCACGCTGGCCATGGCGCGCCAGGTGGCGGACAGCGACACAACGATTCTGATCAGCGGCGAAAGCGGTACGGGCAAAACGCTTCTGGCACGTGCCGTGCACTCCTGGAGCCGCCGCGCAGCCAAACCCTTCGGTGTCGTCTCCTGTCCTTTGCTGTCTCCGGAACTTCTCGAGAGCGAGCTTTTCGGACATGTGAAAGGCGCTTTTACCGGGGCTTTGCGCGATGCTCCGGGACGCATTGCGGCCTGTACGGGGGGAACGCTTCTTCTGGATGAAATCGGGGATTTGCCTTTGCCGCTTCAGCCCAAACTGCTGCGGTTTCTTCAGGAAAAAACCTATGAGCGGGTTGGGGATGTGGCAACCTGCAAAGCCGATGTTCGGGTTATCGCGGCGACAAACGTGAATCTGGATGCGGCGGTAAAGGCGGGGATGTTTCGCGAAGATCTCTATTATCGGCTGAATGTACTGGAAATAATCGTTCCGCCGCTGCGTGACCGCAGCGAAGATATTCTCCCGCTTGCAGAGAGCCTGCTGGTTTTTTTCGCCAGACAGAACCACCGCAGCGCTCTGCATCTGACGGATGATACGCGTGATGCGCTCAGTGCCTACGAATGGCCCGGCAATGTTCGCGAGCTCCGTAACGCCTTGGAACGCGCGGTTCTTCTTTCAAACGGGGAGAATATCCATGCGGTGCATCTGCCGATGCGGATGAAACCGGTGGAGATCGCGCCCAATGTCGGCGATCCGGTTTCACTTGATAAAATCGAAGAACTCCATATCCGCCGCATCCTGGCATCCACAAAATCTTTTGAGGAGGCTGCAAAAGTCCTTGGCATGGATTCGGTGACACTCTGGCGGCGCCGGAAGCAATATGGCGTATAATCCTCAGTCCGATGCATTTCATTTTGCAATGTCCTGCCGGGTGCTTTCCTGAAATTTGAAATCTCCGTTTCTGAACTTTTTCGGGTCCGGCGATATAATTATTCGATAATCAACAGTTTTAATGAACATTCCCGGCTGGCATATGGTTTGCACTCCTCACAGTGATATCCTTATGAAGGAGAGATCATTGCAATGAGCCTGAAGACCAAATTGATCATCGGTTTCTGCGGCCTGCTGGCGATTCTTCTGGTTGTCGGCGTGATGAGCATTCGCACCTCGAACGACTTCAGCAAATCCATAGAACGGATTCTTCGGGAGAATTATGACAGCGTGGTCGCCTGTTATAAAATGAAGGATGCCGTCGAACGACTGGATCGCATCGCCATGACATCCCTTTGGGAAATGCCAAAGCAACCGCACCCCCGGAGTGAAGCCCTCTTTCTGGAATTGGAAAAAGACCTTTATTTCCAGCAGCGGAATGTGACTGTTTTGGGGGAACAGGCGTTGACCGATCGCATGACCGAACAGTGGAAGGCTTACCGGGAGCAATTTGAAAGCCTTCAAAAGCCATTGAATTCGGATGATTCGCGTCTGAACATATTTCGCAATCAACTCCTGGTCCAATCGGATAAACTCCGCGACACGGCTCAGAAAATCATCGATCTGAACCTGAACAATATGGTTTCAGTGGATGGCCAGACGCGTCTTCGCGCCTCTGAGACCCGGCGGACCCTTTTGATTCTGGTTTTTTCGGGCTTTGCGCTGGCGGTGGTTTTCATCGCCCTGATCTGGCCGTCCATCTTCCGGCCCATTACCGGCCTGATGCGTTCCGTTCAGGAAATCCGCCAGGGGAATCTGGACCTTGTCGTCAATGTTCATTCCAGGGACGAAATGGGGCAACTGGCTGAAGCATTTAATGAAATGGCCCTCAGCTTGCGTAAATTGCGGCGAAACGATCATGCGCGACTGCTCCGCTCTCAGCATTCCACGCAACTGGCGCTTGAAAGCCTGTCCGATGCGGTTGCCATCTGCAGCCCGAACGGAGAAATCGAGATGGCCAACGATGCGGCCCAGAGACTGTTCGGTCTGAAACCGGAAGCCACCGTGGATGCATCGGGAAATGAGAAAATCAAGGAAATTTTCTTTCACGCATCCAGCGATTTGCGCTCCACCCGCTCCAAAGATCCGGATGCGGTCATGCAGGTTTTTCAGGATGGCGAAGAGCTTTTTTTTATGCCGGAAGCCGTTCCGATTCTGGATAAAGAAAACAGACTGGCCGGTGTCACGCTCATCCTGAGGGATTTCACCTGCATGCGCCAACTGGATGAATTAAAGCGCGGACTTATATCAACGGTTTCGCATCAGCTTAAAACCCCGCTTACTTCCATCCGGCTGGCCCTGCATGTGCTGCTCAGCGAGAAGCTGGGCTTGCTGACTCCCAAACAGGCGGAAATCCTGGCAACGGCCCGCGAGGACAGCAACCGGCTTTACCGGATCATTGAAAACCTGCTGGATATCAGCCGGATGGAATCGGGGCAATCGCGGATGCAACTTCATTCCGTGCCTGCCGAACAACTGGTTCTGCAGCCTGTTGAGGCAATGCGCACCGCTTTTTTGGACCGCGGGGTCGCTCTTGAGATCGATGTTCCGCTGGAGACGCCATCCGTGATGGCCGATGAGCTGCGCATCCGGTATGTATTTGAAAACCTGCTCAGCAATGCCCTGAAATACACCCCGGCAGGCGGCAAGGTGAGCATCAGCGCGCGATCCGAGGAGAATGTGGTCAGGTTTGCCGTTGAGGATACAGGTTTGGGTATTCCGGATGAATACCTGCCGCATATATTTGAAAAATTCTTCTCGGTGCCGCAGCAGGAAAATCGCAGCGACACCGGACTGGGACTTGCCATTGCCAGGGAAATCGTCGAAGCCCACTGCGGGCAGATTGATGTCACGAGTCAGGTTGGAAAAGGCTCCCGGTTTTCGTTTACGTTGCATGTTGCCGTTTAATTAAAAAAAGCTGGAGACTGAATATTGCCCGAGAGTTTCCGGTCTGCGGGTAAGGCGGATTGTTAAAGGAGATTTCAGATGGATGTTTTCTATGTCGGTATCACCGTGCTGTTCTTTGTGCTTGGCGCTGTTTATGTGAAAATTCTGTCGGGGGAGAAGCCGTGATGGAAGATATTCTCGTGGGTTTTGTGGCTGTTTGTTTGATTGTCTATCTGTTTGCAGCGCTTTTACGGCCGGAAAAATTCTGATGGCTTTTCCGGCGGCGTGAATTCTGAAAAAGGAGTTCTTATGAATCCGATGGGCTGGCTTCAGCTATTTGTTTTCATTTTTTTGCTGGTGGCTTTGACAAAGCCTTTGGGCCTTTACCTGGTGCGTGTGTTCGACCCCGAAGCCGGTACATTTGTGGATCCTGTTATAAAGCCCGTTGAACGGCTGTTTTATCGGTTTCTCGGCATCAATCCCGCAGAAGAACAGGATTGGAAAGGATATGCGGCTTCCCTGCTGATTTTCAGTGTTGTCGGGATGCTGTTTACGTACGGCATATTAAGGCTTCAGCAATGGCTGCCGCTCAATCCTCAGGGATTGGGCCCGCTTTCGCCGGATCTGGCGTTCAATACCAGCGCAAGTTTCACAACCAACACCAACTGGCAGAGCTATGTCGGTGAGAGCACGATGTCCTATTTTTCCCAGATGGTCGCCCTTTCCTTTCATAATTTTGCATCGGCTGCCGTGGGAGGCGCGGTGGCCGCAGCCCTGGTGCGCGGCGTTTCCCGCGATAAGATGGCGGGCATCGGCAATTTCTGGGTGGACCTGATTCGCCAGAGCCTTTATCTGTATCTTCCCCTGTGTCTGCTTTTAGCCGTATTTCTGGTTTCTCAGGGAATGATCCAGAATTTCTCACCGTATGCATCTGCAAAAACGATAGAGACCGGCGCCGTTCAAACCATAGCGCAGGGACCGGTCGCATCCCAGGTTGCGATAAAAATGCTGGGAACCAACGGCGGCGGCTTCATGAACGCCAATGCATCCCATCCTTACGAAAATCCGACCCCGCTTTCCAACTTTCTGCAAATGCTGGCGATTTTTGCAATACCCAGCAGCCTCACCTATTATCTGGGGCGGATGGTGAAAAACCAGAAGCATGGCTGGTCTGTCTGGTCCGCCATGTTCCTGCTTTTTCTGGCCGGCGTGCTGGTGTGCTGGTGGGCCGAATCCCGGGGAAACCCTCGCCTGACGGCGCTTGGCGTTGACGCCGCTTACGGCAGCATGGAGGGGAAGGAAGTCCGGTTCGGGATTTTCAATTCCGCCTTGTTTGCAACCATTACAACCGATGCATCCTGCGGTGCGGTAAATGCGATGCACGATTCCTTCACGCCGCTCGGGGGGCTGGTTCCGCTGTTCAACATGCAGCTCGGGGAGGTGGTGTTCGGAGGCGTCGGCTCGGGGCTTTATGGAATGATGATTTTTGTTGTGCTGGCGATTTTCCTGGCAGGGCTGATGATCGGCCGCACGCCGGAGTATCTGGGAAAGAAAATCGAGGCCTTCGATGTCAAGGCCGCGGCCCTTGCCGTTTTGATTCCCGCCGTACTTCTTCTCGGGTTTACTGCCTGGGCCACAATCAGTCGGTGGGGTATTGCGGGCCTGAACAACAGCGGCCCGCACGGTTTCAGCGAAATCCTTTATGCATTCACTTCCGCGATCAACAACAACGGCAGTGCGTTTGCCGGTCTTTCCGCCAACACGCCCTGGTACAATACAACCCTGGGGCTGGCCATGCTTTGCGGCCGTTTTTTTGTCATCATTCCGGTGCTGGCGCTTGCCGGAAATCTGGCCGGCAAAAAGACCGTTCCCCAGAGCGCCGGCAGCTTTCCGGCGTTCGGCCCGACGTTTACGCTGCTGCTTGTCGGAACCATCCTGCTTGTGGGATCTCTGACGTTTCTGCCGGCGCTGAGCCTCGGCCCCGTCGTGGAACATTTCCTGATGATCAATTCTCAAAACCTGTTTTAGGAGCAGCCATGACAACAAAGGCGCTTTCCATTTTCGACAGATCCATTCTGGTTCCCGCAGTTGTCAATGCTTTCAGGAAGCTACATCCGCGCGGCATGGTGCGGAATCCCGTGATGTTTGTGACCCTTGCCGGCGCGGTGGTGACAACCGCGGAGCTGGCGGCAGCACCCTTTCGCGGTGAAGACATCGGATTTATCCTTCAGATCGCCGTCTGGCTGTGGTTTACCGTTCTGTTCGCCAATTTCGCCGAAGCCATGGCCGAAGGACGGGGCAAGGCCCAGGCAGCCACGCTGCGAAAGTCCCGCACGCAGACCCTGGCCAACCGCCGGGGTCGGGGCGGGTTTCTGGAGACGGTTCCCGCGGAAACCCTTCGAAAGAACGATGTCATGGTGGTTAAAGCCGGAGAGGTGATTCCGACCGATGGCGATGTGATTGAAGGCGCGGCAACGGTTGACGAATCCGCCATCACGGGTGAGTCCGCGCCGGTGATCCGCGAGTCGGGCGGTGACCGCAGCGCTGTAACCGGCGGCACCCGGGTTCTTTCCGATGAAATCGTCGTGCGTGTTACCGCCGATCCCGGCGAGAGCTTCATGGACCACATGATCACCCTTGTGGAAGGCGCCAGCCGTCAGAAAACCCCCAACGAAATTGCATTGACCATCCTCCTGGCCGCGCTGACGATTATCTTTCTGATCGTGATCATGACCCTGAAGCCTTTCGGCGTGTATTCCCGTGTGACCTTCTCCATCCCGGTTCTGGTGGCGCTTCTGGTATGCCTGATTCCCACAACAATAGGCGGGCTCCTGAGTGCGATCGGCATTGCGGGAATCGACCGGCTGGTCCAGAAAAACGTGCTGGCCATGAGCGGCCGCGCCGTTGAGGCGGCCGGTGACGTGGACGTGCTGCTGCTCGATAAAACCGGAACGATCACGATCGGCAATCGCCAGGCCAGCGAATTTTTTCCCGCGGCCGGGGTGAAACCGGAAGAACTGGCGGCGATCGCGCAAATGGCTTCATTTGCCGATGAAACCCCGGAAGGAAAGAGCATTGTTTTTCTGGCAAAGGGGTTCGGGCTCCGGGGCCGTGAGCTTCATGACCTGAGTCATGCCCAGTTTGTCCCCTTTACGGCAAAAACGCGGATGAGCGGTGTGGATGTAGAGAACCGGCAATACCGCAAAGGCGCTGCGGACGCCATTCGCGAATTTATCGGTACGGCCCTTCCGGCTGAAGTCGAGGCCGATGTCGACCGGATATCCCAGATGGGAGGCACGCCCCTGGTGGTGGCCGATTCCCAAAAAGTCTTTGGCGTCATTTATCTCAAGGATATCGTCAAGGGCGGACTTCCGGACCGATTCAAGCGGTTTCGGGCCATGGGCATCCGTACGATCATGATAACCGGAGATAATCCCCTGACTGCCGCCACCATTGCCAAGGAAGCAGGACTTGACGATTTTCTGGCAGAAGCAAGGCCGGAGGATAAACTGGCTCTTATTCGCCGCGAGCAGGCCGCAGGGCATCTGGTTGCCATGACGGGAGACGGGACCAACGATGCGCCGGCCCTTGCCCAGGCAGATGTCGGCGTTGCCATGAACAGCGGAACCCAGGCGGCCAAGGAAGCGGGAAACATGGTGGACCTGGATTCGAATCCCACAAAACTCATTGAAATCGTTGAAATCGGCAAGCAGCTCCTCATGACCCGAGGGGCTCTGACGACATTCAGTGTCGCCAACGATGTGGCCAAATACTTTGCCATCATTCCGGCCATGCTTGTCGCCACCTTTCCGCAAATTGCCGCGCTGAACGTGATGAATCTGCATTCTTCCCGAAGTGCCATTTTAAGCGCTATTATCTTCAATGCGCTGATTATTGTCGCGCTGATCCCGATCGCCCTGCGGGGCGTTACCTTCAGGCCCATGGGTGCTGTGGCGATCCTGCGCAGAAATCTGCTGATCTATGGACTGGGGGGCCTTGTCGCGCCTTTCATCGGCATCAAATTGATCGATATCGCCATTACATGGCTGCATCTTGCATAAAGGACATGTGCATGAAAACAAAGGCTTTTATCAATGAATTGAAACTGGCCGTAATGACCACACTGGCTTTGATCGCCGTATTGTGCGGCATTTATCCCGCGCTTGTCTGGGGAATTTCCCGGATCGGGTTTTCTTCCCGTGCGAATGGCTCGCTGGTTTTTCGGGACGGCCAGGTTCTCGGCAGCGTTTTGATCGCCCAGGGGTTTACCGGCCGGCAGTATTTTCATCCGCGTCCTTCCGCCGCAGGTGACGGCTATGATGCGGCAAACTCTGGAGGCAGCAATCTGGGTCCGCTTTCACAAAAGCTTGTGGACCAGGTCGCGCAGCGTGCTGCCGCATATCGCGCCGCAAATGGCCTTGACCTTTCAGTAACGATCCCGGCGGATGCCGTCACCGCATCCGCCAGCGGTCTGGATCCGCATATCGGCATCAAAAATGCCGAACTCCAGTGCGCCCGCGTTGCCCGTGTCAGGGGGATTTCCGAAAAAGCGGTCCAGGGCCTGATCCGCAGCCACACGCACGGCCCCGACCTTGGCTTTCTCGGCGAGCCCGGTGTAAACGTTCTTGAACTTAATCTTGCACTGGATTCGATCAAGGAGTAAGCAAACCCCATGACTTCCGACGACAAGGCGCTCAGTTTTCTCCGGTTGATCCGCCGCTCTCAGCGCGGCAAGCTGAAGATTTACCTGGGGTATGGGCCGGGCGTCGGAAAAACCTGGCAGATGCTCCTTGAAGGTCACCGCATCCGTCAGGAGGGAATTGATGTGGTTGTGGGGCTGGTGGAGACACACGGCCGCATGGAAACGACCGGACTTGTCGAAGGACTTGAAGTCATCTTGCGCCGACGGATTCAGTATCACGGCATCACGATCGATGAAATGGATCTGGATGCGGTTCTGGCGCGCCGGCCCGATGTGGCCCTGGTGGATGAACTGGCGCACACCAATGCACCCGGCGGAAAAAACATCAAACGCTATCAGGATGTTCAGATGCTGCTGGATGCCGGCATCCATGTTATCAGCACGCTCAATATCCAGCACCTGGAAAGCCTCTATGACACGGTGGAAACACTTGTCGGCGTTAAAGTACACGAACGGTTGCCGGATTCCGTGCTTTTTGATGCGGATGAAATCGTGAATGTGGACCTTGCGCCGGATGACCTGTTGCAACGCCTGCGGGAAGGCAAGGTGTATCCGAAAGAGCGGGTATCCACCGCCCTGGAGCATTTTTTCCGGAGAACCAATCTGGATGAGCTGCGGGAGCTGACGCTACGGGAGCTGGCTTCACAGATCGATATCAAACGCCGCAGCACTCCCGAAGAGGAACAGCACGTCGCCCCCGATCAGGTGATGGTGTGCCTGAGCTCGCGGGGGCCGAACAGCGCCCTGCTGCTTCGCTACGGGTCCCGGCTTGCAGGGCGCCTGAACCGGGACTGGTATGCCGTCTACATCCAGACACCGAGTGAAGCGCCCACCGTTATTGATGCGGCGACGCAGCGCTTTCTGCTGGACACCCTGACGCTGGCCAATGCGCTCGGGGCAATGGTCTTTACCTACAAAGGCGAAGACATCGCGGATACGATTCTGCATTTTGCCAGGGAATACCGCGTGGGGCATATTGTCATCGGCCGTCCCAGTCCGCTGCCTTTCTGGAAAAACTGGCTGGGCAGAAAGACGATTGTCGAGCGGCTCATCTTAAAAGCAAAGGGATTGACCATTGTGGTTGTTGATCCCCGAACGGAAACCAAGGAGGAAGTAGTATGACGATAAAAACAAAACTTTCATTGGGGCTGGGATTCCTGTTTTTAATTATTTTCACACTTGCTGCGTATTGTTCCAGTCATGTGGGAAAACTGGCCAGGGAAACCGAGAATATCCTGAAAGACAATTATAATTCCCTGGTGTATTCCAGGGATATGAGTTCCGCACTCGATGATATGAAAAATTCGATCACCAGCACCGTGCTCAATCCGGGAGATGCGGGCAGTAAATCGGATTATTACCAGAAATTGTTCGAATCCGGCAGATCCGTGTTTGAAACGAATCTAAAGTTGGAAAACAATAACATTACGGAAATTCGCGAAACAGAAACGGTCGAAAAGCTCAATCACGACTATGAGCTTTATATGAAGCTCTGTCTTCGGATGAAAAACGGCGCTGTCGGCAGTACCATGTATTTTAACGAGTTTTTGCCTGCCTGCGAAAAACTGAATCAGTCCATCACAAGTATTTATGACATCAACATGCAGGCGGTCGTGCGGAAAAGCCAGTTGGTGAAGCAGGACGCCGCCGGTTTTTTGACGTCCATGGCCGTAGCGGCAACACTTTGCGTCCTGCTGGCATTGGGGTATTTCTGGTACTTCCCGCTCTATATATCCACTTCCTTCGGGTATCTTGCAAGGCGGATTTGTAATTTGCTGAAAAACCTGGGGATGACATATGACTTCGATACCCGGGACGAAGCATTTGTCATTTTGCAGGCCATCAACCTGCTCGAAAATAAGCTGGGGGTGAAACCTGAGGAGCCCCCAAAAAATGAATAAAATCGTCCAGGATCTTGTTTATAATGATTCTATACGATCCCCCCTAAAAAATTCTTTTTCCTTTTTTATAAGGATAGCTGAACTGTTCTCTGTTTGGGCAGAGACTATCTCCAAGATTCCGCTGCCGTCCATTACTTTAAATTTTTGTCACACTGTAACCCCTTGGGTTTGACCAATGTTAAGTTTGATGTCATTTTCCGTTATTTCAGAAATCTGCCCTCGGATCGGATACAAGGAATTGAGCTTGGCCAGCAGAGAATTTGATATTTTATCCGTCATGGCTGAAGGGGGAACGGCGTTGCCGAAGGATTCGGTCAGCGCTGCACTGATAAGGCCAGTGGTCTCTCTGTCTGAAGATGTCTTCCATCTTGCCCGATTTGATCACTTCGATTTTGTCTTTCTCATTTTCCATGATGCTGCCTCTTGATCTCGAAACCGTCCTGTCCGAAGAAATCGCCGTCACTTATGAATATAAAGCTGTGCAGTTCAAAAGGGATGTTGTCAAATGTGGCAAACAATCAAATGGTTCACTGTCATTCAGTGATTACCTTATCCATTGGATCAATAGAGAAATTTTCTCCATTTAGGAGATCAGCCTTTGACATCTCGGGCATGACCTGGGTAACCCTTGCATGAGCGATGATCGTATTGTCCGATCCGAGAATCTTTCCTGTCTGCGGGTGTTTGATCGGTTTTTCTCTGTAAACGATTAATCTCCTTTGGATGGTGACCTTGTCCTTTCCAAGGTCTGTCAGAATATAGCGCCTTTCTTGCTGGATTACCGATCCATCCACCAAGGGGAATTCGCGGTGAAACTTAATAGCCATCCCTTCGGCCAGTGACCTGAGAGTAGCAATGTCCTTGAGCTCATTGTAGACATCCTCTGTAGCCAAGAGCTCTGATGTTTCCGTATCAATCATTCGGGCGACGAATTCAATGCCATCGTTGGTTTCAATGATGCTGCCGGTAATGATGGACTTTGCCGCCACCAATTTGCCCAGTTGCAATGCGGTGCTCTTATCGACAAGCTGTGTCTGGCTAAGCTTCTGCTCCTCCAGGACGGCATCCAGCCTGCTCCTTTCAACGATACGAAACCGTTTTTGGTCTACGAGACTGTTGATGAGGTTGTCCTGAAAGGAGCTGCTGACCTCTGAAACCGAGCCCTTCTGTTCAAAAGGCAGGATGGTCAGACTTAAACGCTCATCAAGTTCAAGCGCCATCGGTATCTGTCTGAGGATCGAGATCTTCTTTATGGTAGTGTTGCCGGCTTCATCCCTGGCTTCGATCTTAATGCTGTTCTCGCCTTTTCTAAGTTCCGCCAGATGATTGAAAAAGATGACCTGGCCTTTACGGTGCAGGACTGGGATGTTGTTGATGGACAGATATACAATCTGGCTCTCACCCGTGATCTTTCCCTCGATATATGCCTTTTCCATGAAGACGGTTTGCGATTCCGTCCATCCCTTGAGCTCGATATCGGACGGATGGTTATTTTTCTGGCGAAAATTGGCGGCCGCAATCTCGGGCGGATTGTTATTTTTTGGGAGAAAATTGGCGGCCGCAATGGTGGGATCCTGCTCGGAACCGGCATAGGCCAAACGAAAAAGAGGCTTGGCAGCTATGGTAAGATCTATTAGAAGCATCGCAGCGGTTTCATTTCCCAGTCGATCCCGGGCCACCAATCCGATCTCCCCATTTTGCGCGTCCAGACTCAAGGTAAACGGAACCTCAATGTCGGTCTTCACGACAGAAGGCTTGCCGTTGATGATCAATTCAGAAACCCCCGCATTATCATAGACGGAACCGGAAATCGTGATTGTTCCCTCTGGAGCGTTTTCAACCTTGTTGAGGCTGAACATCGGTCCTTCTCGATCCACATGGACAACGACACGGCGGGTTGAAGTTTTTCCATGCAGGTTCCTGGCTTCCACCATAACGACATGCTCTCCCTGCGAAAGAGACAGGGATTCCTTGAAGGGGAACCGTTTTTGAGCGCCTTCAAGAAAAAGAGTTCTGTCATTGACGGAAACGGCTGCCACGTAATCCTCATCCTCAGCTACACCTTCGATTACAACGGGATCCTGCCGTGTCCAGATGATGTCCCCATCCACGAGTAGAGTGACTCTCGGAGGGGTCGCAGCCTTTCCTTCCTGTTCGAGCAGGGCTTTTCGGACCCGATCCAGATAGAAATGCGCCTTGGCAGAAGGGAATTGACTGATTGAAAGCTCCAGTTCGGTTTTCGCTGCCTCCAGGCTGCCCATTAGATAATGAATGACACCCAACTCCCTGTGGGGAAGGTAATCGATGAAGTGCATCCCGTAAGTGCGGGCCATGCGCTGGTCATTGTCCCTCAGTCCGACGGCTGTGGTGAGGTCTGCAAGCGCCTCGGCATAAAACTGACCATCGGCATAAGAAATCCCTCGCTCATAGAAATTCCACCATTGGTTTCGGAAGGCGCCCCTGACTTTGCCATATTCTTTGCCGTCCTTGTCATAAGCGACTCCGGGTGGATGTCCGGTACACCCGCTCATGAAGAACAGAAAGACAAATGGCATCAAAATGGAACCGGCAGATTTCATTAAAAAAGTCTTCATAAATCGCTACAGATCCTTTGTCAGAAATGTAAAATGAATGATAAAAGTACCAAATGCTGCGTTATATCCGCTTGAGATGTGGCAATCAGATTCCCGGTATCCACGTTATTCCCCCATCGCAGTTGGTATGCCGCATCAAGGACATACCGTTTATAACCGATGCCTGATCCTATGCTGACGCCGTAAAAGTCATTGACCTTCCCTTGTGATGGCTCCGGGTCGTAAAACGCTCCCCCTCTTAGAGATGCAACCCAATTTCGATCGGGTTTGATAAAAAGATATTCCCCGCCGATGCGGATCTGTGTCGTATCCTTGATATCAGAATCGCTTTCAGGAAGTGCATTGATTGGACTCATCTTATTGCCTTGACCGTCGGTTAACATGTATTGGCTCCATTGTGTCCTGTATACATCCATGTCGATCGTTAATTGATCGGAAAAACGCCACGCAAGTCCAATTCCGTATGACATCGGCATCCATAGTTTAATTTGATCAGAAATGGATATATGTGACGAATTCTTTATCTTCCCATTTTTATCCCGCTGAACCCAATCATCTGTATATTGATGGTCAAATTCCAATGAAAACGGAGTCTTCAGCACGGCACCGACTGTTAAGTATTTATTAACACTCCATAATAATCCCACATTCACATTAACTCCGTTTGGATCGGAGTAATTTTCAGTGATATGTGAATCCTCAATATTTTTCGTTAGACCAAACGTCGTTACGCTATGATTTGTATAGTCTTCATTCCATCCGTTCTGCGAATCAAGTTTGCCAGACCAGATATTTAAGGTGCCTCCGAGAGAGATCGAAGGGGTTAATTGTATCGCATAAGCCAATCCCAAAGCGCTTAAATAGCCGTTCTGTTCATAATTTCGGTTTTGTGTATTTACAAGGGGGAACAGTGGGCTTGGAACAGACGTTTGCAAATTATACTCAAAATGGCGATTGAATTCATAAAGTCTCTGGTAGTTTAACGACACCACCATGTTCTTTTCAAGGAAATTGAATGGGTAGGAGGCGCTCAAATAGTTTATACTGGATTCGCTCGTATGAGAACTGTTGCCTATCGCAGGATTTGTTGAAGAAGAAAAATCGTCAGAGCTATATAGAGCGGCACCTACAAGTGAAAGCTCGGGGGTTTCCAATTGCGTCAAACCTGCAGGGTTCCAGGATGCTGCGGTTGCATCATCGGCAATCCCTATAAAAGCGCCGCCCATCCCGACCGCCCTGGCGCCTGATCCCACGGGATTGGGTGATGACGCAATGCCGACACTTTGGCCAATCGTTGCGTATAGTATATTAGGAGTCAGTAGTACCGGTAGCGTCAGCAATATGATCCGAAATATCATCTTCATGGCAGTCCTCCTATAGCTCTCCGTTAAATCAATTCCTCAAGTGCGCGATTTTCTGCAGAATATAAATCGCCTCCGCCATACCAATCTTACCATCTCCATTGACATCGGCTCCGAGATGAATGGTTATTCCAGGGGGTAATGTCTGCGACGACATAACCTGCAGGGCAAGAATGGCATCCTTGAGATCCACCACGCCACTGCCGTCAATGTCGCCTGCCGCAGCACTGTCCACTGTAAATGTTGCACTCGGGCCGGATGCAGCCGCCCGGTTCCCCGCTAAATCGCTTGCCGTTCCCGCCGCTATCGATATCCCCAGCGTCCCGTTACCGGTAATGCCGGAGATCGTAACCGTTCGGGTGGTGTTCCCCGTGCCGCTTACGGCGATTGTTCCGTCCGCGGTTCCGGTCTTGTTTAATGTCACGTTGGCATTTGCCAGCGTGACCGTATCCGCCCCGGTATAGGTCACCACGTAAGTCACAGGCCCGCTCCTTGTAAAAACGGGCGATGGATTGCCGATACTGATCGCGGGAGGGGTTACATCTCTGTTCAGTCCCAGCGTAACATAGGTCCAGCTTCCATCATAAATCGGAACATTGAACTCTGTCTTCGGCGGGTAGCCCAATTTGGAAGCGATGACGTTAAAAATCCCGGCTGGATGCATCATAGCCCAGGAGCCATCTGCTTCCGTGGTCGTGGAGGGGCCGCCCGGAATATTCGAATTCACTCTTGCATCGTAGAGGCCTGTTCCCATATTCACGTCGCTGACGTACCCAAAGAGAAGGCCTTCTCCCGACAATGAATATGTCCCGGCGCTGCCACCTGAAATCACCGAACCCGCCACCACGGCATTGATCGTGTATGGCGGGGCACTCATGTTGATCCAGCTTTTCGCTTTATTGGCCGATGCATAGACCCCCTGACGGTTTGTTGCCGCATAAATGTGTCCTTCGGGGCTGAAAGCCAGAGCCGTCACGGCGTTCCATAATCCTGTTTTTTCGCCGGGAATATTTCCGGATGTCTCAAGCGCCGACCAACTCGTCCCGTTGTATTGAATGATGGTCCCGAACATTCCCACGGCATAGACGTTGTTGGAGGCCGCGCCCCAGACGCCGTAGAGCGGATCCGTCGTGCCGCTGCTCATTGCAGTCCAGTCGGATCCATTGTAACGAAGTACAACGCCGTCGTCGCCAACGGCAAAAACATCCGACCCGGAACTGCCCCAGACAGACCGCAGGATGCCGCTTTTTCCGGCAGGGACGCTGGACGTGGACATGACGGACCAGCTTGAACCGTTCCATCGCAGGATCGTATAGTAGCGCGTCGATCCCACCAGACGGGGGCTCCCTACGGCAAAAATATTAGACGATGAACTTCCCCAGGCATCTTCGAGACGCTCGGCAGCCGGGCTTGTCATTTGAGACCAACTGCCGTCATAGTGCAAGATGACCCCCGACGATCCCACCGCGTAAATGTTCGTATAGGAGCTGCCCCAGATGCCGTGAAGATCTTCGCCGGTCGGGCTAATAGAAAAAGACCAGCTAATCCCGTTGAAGTAGCAGATCGTACCGCCCGTGCCTACCGCAAAAACATTTGTTCCCGAACTGCCCCAGACGCCATGGAGATCAAAGCTCCCCAATTGAGATGAGGCCCAGGCAGATCCGCTGTAACGCGCAACCGTTCCGGACTCACCGACAGCAAAAATATTGCTGGCATCAGAACCCCAGATGCCGTACAGCGGCTTCGAGATACCGATTTCCTCTTTCGTAAAGCTGCTCCCGTTATAACGGATCATGTAAGAATCGTCTGTACCCCCCTTGGGAATACTCCCCGTATGGCGCAGCATATAAATGTTTGTTGCTGAAGCGCCCCATATGCCGTAGCGACTCGGACTTCCGGGAATTCCCTGGTAGGATTTTTGCCAGACTTCTCCGCCAGTAGTGCTTTTATATAAAGGGATATCTGTTCCTCCGCTATATCCGCATCCTGCATAGATAACGTTTGAATCAGCAGGGTCAATAAGCATCGCATTGACGATAACATTGTCCAACACAACACTCCAATTCGTTCCTCCATTAGTGCTTTTATAAAGCTTTCCTAAAACCCCTGCTTCGGAATAAGTCCCTCCCCCGGCAAAGATATTGTTGGAATTATTCGGGTCGATGGCCACGGCATTGAAATCAAATGATACGCTTGAAGGGGTAACTGCCGATAAGTTGGCTCCTCTATCCACGCTTTTATAGACGGCCCCGGGGTCACGGGTGGTGATAAACAGTTTAGTGCTGTCATTCGGATCAACCTTAACGTCGCTGATATAGTGAGGATAGCCCAGATTGTTGCTGTAGCTCCATGAAGCGCCATGATCTGTGGTCCTTGCCAGCATGCTTTCTATTCCCGCATAATAGGTGGATCCGTCCGTATCGGAAGGATCAAATGCGACTGAAAAAGCCTCAGTGTAAGTCAGGGGGGCAGTTGACGTCCAGTTTCCGTTACCTATTTTCTCATAAATCCCGGCCTGGGTGCCGACAAGAAGGTGGGTTTTGTCATTGGGATCAACGGCAATATCATTTACCTGGATCGCATTGATACCATTATTAACGGCCGTCCAGGCATAATTGGCTGTTCCGCTGTCATATATGCCTTTATAAACTCCCAGCAGTCGCTCGCCTCCAAAAATCGCATTGCTGTTTGTTGGGTGAGGGGCGAGCGTTATGAATTGTCGTCCGGCCTCATACTGGGTGAATGAACTGCCACCATTCGTACTTTTTCCGAGCTTTGAATCAAACCCGGCATAATATAGTGTATTCGGATCGCTCGGACTAAAGGCGATAGCCCGTATGTTTTTCCCGCTGGCCCATCCAATCGGATAGGTTACAGTCGGAGAATTATTCCACAGGACGTTCCCCGCCCCATCTTTGGGCCACATCACCTTCGCTATCCCATAAAAAGTAGCAATAAATACAACATTTGGCTCGTTCTGCTTGACCGCGAGCCCCTGTTCGCCGATATACGCCTGAAGGGCAACTTTCCATGACCATGTTTGACCGCCATCTGTACTAAGGTATAAAAAACCGACATAATTTCCTGTAACATCATTAAAATCCAATGCCCAGATGATATTGCTATTGGTCGGATGAACCGCAATGTCAACGACGGTTCCATAAAACTCATGATCAAGAGTGGCGGTGTATAGGCCGTTGCCAACATTAAATGACCCTGAAATTCCTGATTTTGCCCAGGTGCTTCCGCCATCTGTGGTTTTGTAAATAGCCCCATTTAAGTGACTGCTATTTGGTCCCCCTGCGCCGACGTAGACAATAGAGGGGTATGCCGGATCGATTGCCACGGACTTGCACCACCTGAATTGACTGCTCTGCATCGTGCTGTTGGGGATATGCGTCCAGATGTTGCCGCCGTCGGTACTTTTTTCAGCCCAGTAATTGTGAACCGCCCAGACGACGTTGGAATCGCTCGGGGCGATCTCAACGCCCCAGACCGCGGTGTTGCTGAATGTGGCTTCGCCATCAAATCCGGTACCTTCGGCGCCGGTTGTCACAGGCGTCCAGCCGGTCCCTCCATCCGTCGTTCTGAAAAGACCGCCCCCGTAATAGGCACCGGCAAACATTTTGCTGGTGTTGTTCTTGTCAAGGGCGATAGAATAGACCTGCCCGCCGTAAAGGCCAAGATCCGACCAGACGGCACCGGCAGGGATAGGGGAAACGGTTGGAAGCGCTGCAAGGGCAAAAAAAAGAAAATAGGCAAGCCGGAACGTATTTTTTTTCATATTGACCCTCAATGTCTGCGCATTAAAAAGATGTTTTTTCAAGGACACAAGGCTGATGAAGTCGTGAAAAATCAACAATATATATTGTAAATTAAATAATTACAGCAGGTTGATTTAGAAGGAATGCGCAAAAAAAGACTTTTTATGAGAGCACCATCAAGATTGCGAACCAAGCGAACTCTACGAGGAAGCGTAAACGCGCCCTCAGATCCATAAATGCTTCAGGGCAGGAAATGATTATATAGAGCCTCTTGCACAAATACCACTGATCGTCACCCCCGGTGAAAACGAGGTCCGGAAGTCTTTGGGTTTATTGGATACCGGCTTTCGCCGGTATGACAGAAGAGCAAATTTGAGGAAGTTTACAAGAGAAGCTTGAATTCCACATTGCATAAATGAATGAAAATGTCAATCTTTATTTGATACTGCAATTTTAAGGAATCTTCGAGAAAATCATTCTGCTTCTGAGCTTCGTAGAACAATTCACATGGGATCGATTCAGGGTCCTTTCGGCACTGAAGACCGTATAGACAGGAGTTTTCCAATTGAACAGGGGTTTGTTATTGAGCGTCTTGTCCGGAAGGTTGCCATTCTCATAGAATTGACCCATCGACCTAACTTGTTTTCAAAATTCATGATATCTCGATACGGCACCACGCCATGAATGACATCGTCAGTGTCCGACAACGGCAGTGCGGAAAAGGCGTAACGGGCAAATCTTCCGCATCGCTGATGGAACTACCGGCATCCAAACATATCACCTGCTTTTTGATGATGTCGGACAACGGGGTTCCCGGCTCAGCCATGACATGGGTTGATGTACCACTGGCTGCCGAGAAGAATTGAGAACCATGTGCGAATCTGTGTCCTTGCGCTTTTGATTGAACGCATTGTATAGCTTGCATGCCAGAAACCATGGCCTAAGATCCGCACGATACTGGCTTCAGCCTCTCATTGAAAACCTCCCGTAGTCACACGTCTGATTTTTTGTAACCTCGTGCAGATTCTCGCATGAAGCGATTTGCACAGAATCGGGTGCCTTCTTAGCCGGAACCCAAGTACAACTTTTTTGATGAAATAGAACCATTTCCCGGCGCCCATGCCATGATGGAGTCAGTTGTAAAAATCAGTCGAACTCATTGACATTACAAGATGTTTTCCTATTATGCTTGACACTGTATATATTTTGGTTTATTTTATTAAAATTTTGACAGGAATGAATTCATCCGTAAGAAATGTCGTCAGGTCACCGACATTCATTCCTGCAATGAACCGGACTGCTTAACCTTCAGGCGAGAGTGGCGGAACTGGCAGACGCACTGGACTTAGGATCCAGCTCTGGAAACAGAATGGGAGTTCAAATCTCCCCTCTCGCACCATCATACGCAATTCCCCGTCCGCTTCCGGTAATGATGCAATTTCTTTCAGGGTCGGGGCGCAGAAAATATCTGCCTGGAATCGTGATAGTTGAAATCTTCGAGAAATTATACCTTTTCATAACTTGTTTTTGTCACAATGTTAGATATGACATCCGTCAAACTGCTCAATGAGAAATGGAACCAATCTAATGAAATTTACGGTAGAAGACACAAGCACTGTAAAAAAAGTACTCCACATTGAAATTCCTCAGGATGAGGTGGTTAATGAAATTGCGAGCGCCTATAAGGAATTGAACAAAACCGCCAAGGTGAAAGGGTTTCGCCCGGGAAAAGCACCTAGATCGGTTCTTGAACGGCTTTATAAAAAAGATGTTTACGAAGATGTAACATCCCGGCTGATCAAGGCATCTTTTTCAGACGCCATTACCGAGACAGGTATCAGCCCGCTGCGGCATCCGGATATCGACCCTCCCGAACTCAGCGCCGACAGTGCATACCGCTACAGTGCAACCGTCGAGATAAATCCGGAAATTCCCGACATTGATTTCAAGGGACTTACCCTGAAAAAGACGATTTATAAACCTTCGGATGACGAACTGAACGCTCAACTGAAAATGCTCCAGAAAAATCTTTCGGAGCGCAAGCCATTGGAATCCGCGCGCGCCGCCCAAGACGGCGACTTTGTCATCTTGGACTATGAAGGGTTTAAAGACGGGAGCCCTCATCCGGATCTTCAGAAAACGGAAAACATGACATTAAAAATCGGAACTGCTAAGATTTCCAAGGACTTTGATGAGCAAATCACTGGAATGGTGCCGGGCGATCACAAGGATTTTTCGGTTAAATTCCCCGATGACCACACCAATGCCGGCCTTGCCGGCCAGGAAGCGACATTTCATGTTCACCTGCGTGAAATCCGAGAAGAGATTCTGCCGGAAATCAACGATGAATTTGCCAAAAAACTAGGGCATTTTAATACGCTGGATGAGGTAAAGTCAGCCATAACAAGCAATTTGCAGCAAGGCTATAGCAAGCGCACCGAGCAGGAAATCAATGAACAGATATTTTCAGTATTGATAGAAAAAACGCCATTTGAAACTCCCGATACTTTAATAGATTGGGAGCTTGCAGGAATTATCCGCGAGATCGAGCGATCCTTCGAGCATCAGCAGGTCAAGATGGAATCCCTTGGCATGACTCATGAATCCTTGGCCGCAACCTATCGGGATACTGCTGAAAAACAGGTGAAACGGCATCTGATTTTAGGAAAAATCATTTCTCAGGAAAAATTGACACTTCCCGATGCCGACTTGGCCCAGGCACTGCAGGAAATGTCAGCCTCTTACGGCAGACCGGTTGATGAAATCAAATCATATTATGACCAGCATCCCGAAGACCTTTCCTTTTTCAAACATACACTCCTTGAAAAACAGGCGATCAGGCTTATTATAGATTGCAGTACGATTGATGAGATTGAACCTGTTTTGGAAGATCAGACGGCGCCTACGCCTGAATGATGATTTTTGGTGCGATAATTGCATTGATTTTTGTTCAAGTGAAAACATTTCAAAAACCACCGACATTGATTTCCGATTTACAAATTAAGTTTCGTCATGATCCCCCTGCCTTTGAAACCGGCGGCGGTGATGGCAGTCTCATCGCCGGGAATGCTGAGACGAAACAACCGATTACGTGATGGACTTTATCGGAGTCCGATTTCAGATAACATTTTGTTATCAACATAAGGAGAATTTCAGTGCCATTAATACCCATGGTCATTGAACAGAGCAGCCGGGGAGAACGTGCATACGACATTTATTCACGGCTTCTTAAAGACAGAATCATTTTTCTGGGAACCCCCATCAATGATGAAGTTGCCAATCTTCTGATTGCGCAGCTTCTCTTTCTGGAATCGGAAGATCCCGGAAAGGAAATCAACTTCTACATCAATTCCCCCGGAGGATCTGTGACGGCAGGGCTGGCTGTTTATGACACCATGCAGTATATCAAGCCGGATATCACGACTGTATGCATTGGCCAGGCCGCAAGCATGGGGGCTTTGCTGCTGGCTGCCGGATCAAAGAACAAACGCTACTCTCTTCCGAATTCCAGAATCATGATCCACCAGCCCATGGGCGGGTCCCAGGGACAGGCATCGGATATCGCCATTCAGGCAAAGGAAATCCTTCGAATGAAGGATAATTTAAACGCAATTCTGGCTTTCCATACCGGAAGAGACCTGGAACAGATTCAGAAAGATACGGATCGTGATTTTTTCATGTCCGGCCAAGAATCCAAAGAATACGGAATAATAGATCATGTCATCGCCAACAGGGACGATTTGGATCAACTGGCCAAAATGGAGGTATGAACATGGCAAAAAAAGATGATATGTCGGATAACCTCTTCTGTTCTTTCTGCGGGAAAAACCAAAAAGAAGTGGCCAAGTTGATTGCCGGACCCGCGGTCTATATTTGCGATGAGTGCATTCAGTTGTGCAGTGAAATCATTGAAGAAGAAACCGAGCAAAACGCGGCTGCGCAGCAGCGGACCCTGGTACCCAAACAGATCAAGGAGATGCTGGACGATTACGTTATCGAGCAGGACAGAGCCAAGAAAATCCTTGCCGTTGCGGTACACAATCATTACAAACGGCTGGATTCTCTAGTCAACCAGAACGATGTGGAAATTCAAAAAAGCAATATTCTTCTGATCGGACCGACCGGAAGCGGGAAAACTCTTCTGGCCCAGACCCTGGCCAGATTTTTAAATGTTCCGTTTACGATCGCCGATGCAACCAGCTTGACGGAAGCCGGATATGTGGGGGAAGATGTCGAAAACATCATTTTATCCCTGCTCCAGAATGCGGATTACGATCTGGATAAGGCCAAACGCGGCATCGTCTACATTGACGAAATCGATAAAATTGCTTCCAAGTCCGATAATCCTTCCATTACAAGAGATGTATCCGGCGAGGGAGTTCAGCAGGCCCTGCTGAAAATCATCGAGGGTACGACGGCGAGCGTCCCGCCCAAAGGCGGCAGGAAGCATCCTCAACAGGACTTTGTTAAGGTGGACACTTCCAATATCCTTTTCATTTGCGGAGGAACGTTCAATGGCCTGGAGAAGATAATCCAGCGCCGGTTGGGATCCAATATAATGGGCTTCGGAGCCAAAATTGTCGAAAAAACAAATCACAATATCGGTGATTTGCTGAAAATGGTCCGGCCGGAGGATCTGATCAAATTCGGCCTGATTCCCGAATTTCTGGGCAGACTTCCTGTGGTTGCCACACTTGATGAACTCACGGAAAGCTCGCTGATCCGCATTCTGAAAGAGCCCAAAAATGCATTGGTCAAGCAGTTCGCCAAGTTATTCGAGATGGAAGGGGTCAATTTGAGATTGACAGACAGTGCGCTTTCAGCCATCGCCAGTGAAGCGCTCAAGCGCAAATCCGGCGCAAGAGGCCTCAGGGCCATTCTGGAAAACTGCCTGCTGAATATTATGTATGAAATTCCTTCTATCGAAGATGTTAAAGAATGCGTTATCAGTGAAGAAGTCGTTCTCAACAACGAATCGCCGATATTGCTTTATGAACCGGTAAAAAAACAGGCGTGATGGTTTCCCCATACAATGATTAATTTGACAAAAAAATTCAGGCAAGATGGCCCGGCACCAGGGATTGTTTTGTTGCCGCTGCTGCCGCTTCGAGACATCGTGGTTTTTCCATACATGGTTGCGCCGCTGTTTGTCGGCAGATCCAAATCCGTCAAGGCACTGGCTGATGCCATGAATAATGAGAAAAACGTTTTTCTGGCAACACAAAAAAAAATCGGCGAAGAAAACCCCGATATCAACGATATCAGCCTCATTGGCACGATCGGCAAGGTGCTGCAGTTGCTTCGCCTCCCCGATGGTACGGTCAAGGCCCTGGTAGAAGGTAAATCCAGGGCGCGAATTCGGCGGTTTGTCCATCAGGAAGATTTTTTTCAGGTTGAAATTGAGCCCATTGCCGAAGACCTTACCGAAGATGCCGAATGCCAGGCTCTGGGAAGAGCGATTGTGACCGTGTTTCGCGAATACGCGGATCTGGCGAAAAATATCTCCAAGGATCTTCTGAATACCGTATCAACGATCACCAACATCTCCCAGTTATCCGATACCGTCGCTGCTCATTTTTCTTTCAAGATCGAGGATAAGCAGCTACTTCTGGAAGCAAACACTCTGAACGAGCGCCTGACCCTCTTGCTGAGTCTGATCAAAATGGAAATAGATGCCTATCAGATGGACCAGCGGATCAAGAATCGGGTCAAGGAGCAAATGGAAAAGACCCAGAAAAGCTACTATCTGAATGAACAGATGCGCGCCATCAAAAAGGAAATGGGGGCCGACGAGGACGCCGGTGATGAGATCAAGGAGCTTGAAAATCAAATCCAGCAAAAAAAAATGTCCAAGGAAGCTTCCGATAAAGCCCTGCATGAATTTAAAAAACTGAAGATGATGGCGCCCATGTCCGCGGAAGCAACCGTGGTCAGAAACTATATTGACTGGATGATCAGTCTTCCTTGGTATGACAAGACCGAGATTCAGGAGGATCAGTTTGAAGCTGAAAAAATTCTGAATGAGGATCATTACGGCCTCCAAAAACCAAAGGAACGTATTCTGGAATACCTGGCGGTACAATCTCTTGTAAAAAAAGTGAGAGGACCGATATTGTGTTTTGTCGGCCCTCCGGGAGTTGGGAAAACCTCACTGGCCAAATCCATTGCCCGGGCGACCGGCAGAAAATACATCCGCCTGTCCCTTGGCGGTGTCAGAGACGAGGCGGAAATCCGGGGGCATCGCAGAACGTATATCGGGGCCATGCCCGGAAAGATTATTCAGTCCTTAAAAAAAGTCGGCGTCAACAATCCGGTTTTTTGCCTGGACGAAGTAGATAAAATGAGCATGGACTTCAGAGGAGATCCGTCCGCAGCGCTGCTGGAAGTTCTGGATCCGGAGCAAAATTCATCTTTTAACGACCATTATCTGGATGTGGACTACGATCTGTCGGATATCCTTTTTGTGACCACCGCCAATACCCTTCCGGATATCCCGCTTCCCTTGCAGGACCGGATGGAAATCATCCGATTGGCCGGCTATACTGAATATGAGAAATATCGGATTGCCAGAGATTTTTTAATTTCCAAACAGATTCAGCAAAACGGTCTTGAAAGGAAAACAGTCGAATTTACAAAAAACGCCATATTATCCCTGATTCAACGCTTTACCCGTGAAGCCGGCGTCAGAAACCTCGAGCGGGAGATTGCTTCCATCTGTCGCAAGATTGCCCGTGATATTGTAAAAAACAAATCCATTGACACAGTAACCGTCAATTCTCGCTCGGTTCAGAAATATCTGGGCCCCCCGAAACATCGACACGGTTCGATTGAAGAAAGAGATCAGGTCGGTTTGGTGACTGGACTGGCCTGGACCCAGGTAGGCGGGGAATTGCTTTGCATCGAGACACTGATCATGCCGGGAAAGGGCGAGCAGATCGTCACCGGCAAATTGGGGGATGTAATGAAAGAATCTGCCCAGGCCGCGATCAGTTTTGTCCGTTCACGCGCCGAGTATTTGATGATTGACAAAGACTTTCACAAACAATTCGATATTCACATTCATATTCCGGAGGGGGCTATACCCAAGGACGGCCCGTCGGCTGGTATTTCCATGTGCACTTCCATCGTATCCGCGCTAACCCGCCGGGCAGTTGATCGTCATATTGCCATGACGGGTGAAATTACGCTGAGAGGACGCATCCTTCCGGTCGGCGGGATCAAAGAAAAAATTTTGGCAGCCCACCGGGGAGGTATTAAAACTATTATTCTCCCCAAAGAAAATGAAAAGGACTTAAAGGACATTCCGGAAAGCATCGCCAGACAAATGAACTTCATCCTCGTGGACCATATGGATGAAGTTCTTACCCATGCATTGATAATGAAGCCCGGAACCCCCTTATTTAATGGCGATGATATGGCTTTTGACATCATCTCCCGGGAATCCCGGGAATCGCATCAGACGCATCCGATGGTTTGATTTTTTCCTTGACACTCTTTATAACTTTCTGTATAAGTTCAATCTCTTTGTGATTGAAGATAAGGGCGGGTAGCTCAGCTGGGAGAGCATCGGCCTTACAAGCCGAGGGCCACAGGTTCAAGCCCTGTTCCGCCTACCAAATCGGTTTTATTGCGCTGATTTTGGTGCGGCAATCCCACAGAAGGAAACGGGGGCGTAGCTCAGTTGGTTAGAGCGCCGGCCTGTCACGCCGGAGGTCGCGAGTTCGAGCCTCGTCGCTCCCGCCATTTTATTATCAGAGGGGTTACACATTGCTGTAATCCCTTTTTTCATTATGATTCACTTGAAAGGAAGGCATCAATGGCAAACATTACCCCTCACTGCGAAGGCTGTGTAAAAATTAATGCCAATAACGATTGTTCAGTTTATCCCAATCCCGCGTTTATGATGCGGTGGGTGGATGATAAAAAAATCAAGGTTGGTTGTGCATTCAATGCAGCTAAATTTTCGGAAACGGCTTCCAAAGAGAAAGTCCGCGTCGGTCAACAGAAACAAAAGAAAAAATAGCAGGTATAACGGTCAAAGCCCGCTTTATCCTGAAACCGGTGTAATGGCGCCCCGCAGATGTTCGCCTTGCACCGGACAATTTTATGTTTTTTCTGCTTCTTCCTCGGACTCAAGCCCTCCTATTTTTTTCAGAACAGCCGTCGCCTTTGTTTTGTTCAGGCAAAAGTTTCTCCTGCCCAGCCCTCTGATTTTAATGAATCCGCCTTGTTATCGGGGGGGGCTACATTGCCTTTTACTCAAAATATTGATAAGCATGTGCATGGTGTATATTTGATCCGAATGTTTTCTTGCAGATGCTGATATTTGGCGCTTAGCCTCATTCCATGCCTATATTTATTGAAAAGGACATGAAAATCCATTTTCATCCCCGAATCGCCGTAATATGTGGTCCTACCGGTGTCGGAAAAACAACGGCAGCCATTGAAATCGCCGCTGCGCTGGGTGCTGAAATTATCAGCGCGGACTCCATGCAGGTATACAGGTATATGGACATCGGAACTGCTAAACCCACGTCAATGGAGCGAGCACGCATTCCGCACCACCTGATCGATATCGTTGATCCGGATGAACAATTTGATGCACGGCAGTATGCGAATATGAGTCAGGAGCTTGTATTTAAGCTTGCCGATCGGGGCATCCCTGTTTTGGTGGCCGGAGGAACCGGATTTTACATCCGAGCTTTGATTCATGGATTGTTTGAATCCGGTTCCGGAAATTCCGAAATACGTCTTAATCTGAAGAAAGAAGCGGACATCAATGGGACAACTGGACTGTATCGGCGATTACGTGAATGTGACCCGGATGCTGCTGCAAAAATTCATCCCAACGATGCTTTCCGGATTGTTCGCGCACTTGAGATTTTTGAAACGACAGGTCATCCCATTTCGACCTGCCATCAGGAGCATCGGCTGGCGCCCCCGCTTTTTGAAGTCCTGAAAATTGGACTTTTCCGTCAAAGAGAATTATTGTATGAACGGATCAACCATCGGGTAGACTTGATGGTAGAAGAAGGACTGGTCGATGAAGTCAAGGCGCTTCTGGATAAAGGGTTCTCATCCGAATTAAAGCCCTTGCAATCCATAGGATATCGACATATTGTGGACTTTTTTGAAGGACGTCTTGGCTGGGACGCTACCCTTCAAACGCTGAAACAGGACACACGGCGCTACGCCAAACGGCAATTGACATGGTTTAACTCAGACACACAAGTAAAATGGATGGACGCGGATTGCCCGGATGAAATTACCAATACTGTCAGAACGTTTTTGTCTTCCTGAAACATATCGGCCTCAAGCCATGATGAAAATCAAGCATCATGCTTTGTTTATTGCCGTCCTTTTCCTTGCCGTTTTTGGGGCCGACATTTTTGGGGCGGATTCTGGTGAAGGTCCGGCCATCAAAATTTCTCAGCCGACATTCAAGTCACGCATCCTGAAAAGGCTGATATCCGAAAATTCGGAAACGGATTCATCAATAACCTTTCCGACGATTTACTATCGATCTATCCTGACAAAATTTTATGAAAAACGCGATTATTGTCCGCTATGGATACTGGATAACGGCCTTACTTTCCAGGCAGACCAGCTCATTCTCGCTATTGAAGAAGCCGATCTGGATGGGCTGATATCCGAGGATTATCATTTATATCAGTTGAAGCTCTTGGTTGCAGATTATAAACAAGCGCTCCTAAAGAAAGGGGCGTTCAATCCTGAAAAACAGGCCGACATCGATCTATTGCTCACGGACGCATTTTTACTTTTCAGCTCTCATCTGCTTTCCGGCAGGGTGATTCCCAATACCGTGGATTCGACATGGCTGTTTTTCAATCCTGTATCCGATATTCGTCTGATTCTGAACTCCAATGCCTATTCAAGCCGAATTGAGTCTTTTTTCGATGGGCTTCGACCTGCAAACACCGCCTATTACCGGTTGCGGAATGCGCTTCAGCTTTATCTTGGAATTCAGAAGAAAGGCGGCTGGCCTTCTATTCCTTCAGGGCCGAAGTTGAGAATCGGTGATATCCATGACCGGGTGGATAAAATTCGAAAACGCCTGATCGTTACCAAAGACATCGATCCACCTGCCCGAAATGTCAAATCCGACGAATTCGACGAATCTCTGATGAAAGGTATTCAGCGGTTTCAGAAACGGCACGGAATCGAACCAGATGGTGTTGCGGGTGCCGCTACCCTGGCGGCAATGAATGTTCCGGTTGAGGATCGAATACGTCAGATCGAGCTGAATATGGAGCGGTGGCGATGGATCCCCCGAGACCTGGGTTCCCGTTATATCCTTGTCAATATCGCCGATTACAGCCTGGCGGTTGTGGAGAATCAAACGACGGTTCTGGATATGCGGGTGGTTGTCGGAAAGGCTTATCGTCGAACACCGGTTTTCAGTGAAAATATGAAATTCATGGTGCTGAACCCGTTCTGGAATGTTCCGGTAAAGATTGCCGTAGAGGACAAACTCCCCGTTATCCGGAAAAATCCGCTTTATTTAGCCCAGCAGCACATCAGGGTATTTGAAGGCTGGAGCGAGGATGCACCGGAAATAAATCCGGTTGTTGTCGACTGGAGCAAGGTGAATGCCAATTATTTCCCCTACAGACTGAGACAGGATCCGGGGCCATTGAATGCTTTGGGCAGGATTAAATTCATGTTCCCCAACAAATTTGCCGTCTATTTACATGACACGCCCCAGCGCGGCTTGTTCAAAAGGGCCACCAGAGATTTCAGCTCCGGTTGCATCCGTATCGAAAAACCGGTTGAACTGGCAAAATACCTGCTTCAGAATGATCCGCAGTGGCCGAATCAAAAGATCATGGCAACCATTGAAAGCGGTGTGACGACCGTGGTACGCATCAAAGACCCCATTCCGGTTCACCTTCTTTACTGGACCGCTTGGGTGACTGAGACGGGTACTGTCCACTTCGGAAATGATATTTACGATCGGGACCCGCCGTTATCAAAAGCACTGAGAGCAAAGCTGAAGGATACATTCATTCCGCCAGCGGAACATTTGACGGACCTGAGAGCTGAAAAATGACGGTTGCCGTCAATGCCGGCATTGATCTTGAAACTTATTTTACCAGTACCGGATATCCCCGACATCCACATGAACAAAATTTTCGGAAGGGTAGTACCCGACGCCGCCTTTTTTCAACGATACCGCAACCCGTCTGACCGTAGATATTTTTCGATCCGGCAAGCGAATATCAACCGCCTTGCCTTGAATATGGAGGCTGTTCTTGGCGACATTCCCGCTTTCCCTGCACAGCATGGCATTGGTCTCTGGAGTTCGATAGCCGGATATGATGTGAAACGGGGTTGATCGGGTTTCAAGTTTGAGGGATATTCCATAAAGATAATCAAGAAGATGGGGGTCAATTTTTTTAATGGTCCCCGTACGGTAATCCCTGAACAGATGGTTTATATCTTTCAGCGCTGCCTGGGAATACTTCCCCTTGGAAAAATAGGAGACATCCAGTCTCTCACCGGTATGGAGATTTAAAAAATGCAATGCTCTGGATGGATTAATCCTTGCGTTTTTGTTTTTTCGACTAATTGCCGAAAATGCTGTTTTTGGAAACATCCCCAGCAAAGCGGCCATAGCGCCCATCTTCAAAAATCCTCTTCGATCCATCTGAAAAGCGTCACTTGCTGGTGTATCGGCTAATTTGGCTAATAATGATATGATAGCCCCCTCCTTTACAGTACTTCCTACAGGTATTCTTGTTTTGGCTTAATAGAAAAAAACACCTGCATTTGTCAACCCAAATATGCTCATCCCTGACGGCTATGCACGGGACAAGAACTTTCCGGTTTCCGTATTGACCTTGACCCGCTCCCCTGTCTCCATATACTCGGGGACCTGGACAACCACTCCATTGGAAAGCGTCGCGGGTTTGGTCCTTCCGGTAGCCGTCGCCCCCTTGATAGCAGGGGCGGTCTCCGTTATCTCCAGTTGAATGGATTGGGGAAGCTCAATGCTGATGATCCTGCCGTCATTAAGAAGGGCGACAATCCCCTCCAGGTTGTCTATCAGCCATACGGATTGATCTTCGATCGCTTCCTGTCCAAGGGTGTACTGGTTGTAATCCTCGGTATCCATAAACGTGTAAAAATCGCCATCTTTAAAGATATACTGAACCGGTCTCCGGTTTAAGTCGACGTCCTCGAGCATATCGTTTCCTTTAAAGGACTGATCCAGTTTCTGTCCGGTTTGAACATTCATCAGCCGGACCTTGTACAGCGTCAGCGCTCCCCGCGCGGAAGGGGTTTTCACGTCAATGTGTTTGACCATATAAATCTGCTGCGCAATGGAAACGACATTGCCTTTTTTTAAATTGGATGCTTTTAGCATGAGAAATCATTGCTCCCTGAATTCATTTTTATCTGCCGCGCCCCAGAAGGACGACAGGAATGGTTTTCAAAATCAGGACGATATCCAGCCACAGGGACCAGTGCGCGATATAGTCCAGATCCATGTTCATCCACCTGTCAAAGGATATGTCATTGCGAAAGGGCTGAATCTGCCATGTGCAGGTGATGCCTGGCTTCATGGAAAGTCTCCGGCGCTGCCACAATTCATATTTTTCAACCTCGGATGGAATCGAGGGCCTGGGCCCCACAACACTCATTTCGCCACGGATGACATTGATAAACTGAGGCAGTTCATCCAGGCTCATTTTTCTAAGGAAGGTTCCGACATATGGAATAATGCGGGGATCTTTTTTTATTTTAAACACCGGGCCACTGGCCTCATTCAATTTTGCCAGCCACGCCAGTTTTTCGTCTGCATCCTGGACCATGGTCCGGAACTTATAGACCGCGAATTTCCTGCCGAACCGACCGCACCGGATCTGTTTATAAAAAACAGGACCCGGAGAGGACAGCTTGATTAAGGCTGAAATGACGATAAAAAACGGAAAGGCAAGAATCAGGACAACCATCGCAAAAATAAAGTCCAGGATGGATTTGATTGCCAGAGCATCCCGCCTTTCCTGATTCGTACTTAAAATAAGTGCCGGCTCCAGTAAAAAACGGTCAACCTGGAAACCGTGAACACTCGGCTGCATGGAAACGAATTTTCGGATATACCAGTGGGGGATAATTCGGACGGTAATTCCAAAATTGTTGATGAATGATAGATACCATTCTGAATTTTTGATTTTATTTAATGGCATGGTTATCAGGACCTCATCGATAACCTCTTTCAGCAGAACATCCCGAAGATCATCCAGCGTGCCGATTATCTGAACCCCGCAGCATACTGTTTTTCCAACATCCTCGCGGTTCAAATCCAAACACCCCATAAATTTTATGTCGGTTTCAGGATTGCCGGCAACCATCTGGATGAGTTCCTGGGCTGTCGCATGACTTCCGAGTATCAGCACGTAACGGGTATAGAAGTTTTTGTTGCGTTTGGTGGAAATATAACCGTACATTATCCAGCGGCCGAGATAAAGCGTCGATAGATCCAGAAAATAAAATATAAAGATAAGCAGCCGACTGATATTTTTTATTTTAAAAAAATACAGGCAAAGCACCAGAATGAAGATGCTGGCAGTGACCCTTTTAAAAACGCCAAAAAACATGGCGCCTGATATTTTGGCGCCATAGCCGTATTTGCCTTTCGTGAAATCCAGAGTCAGGTACCAGATGACAGCAACCATCATCAGTACAATGCCATAATTGTATTCCGTGTAAAGTCCGCCGAAGGGATCCGCCAGCAAATCTTTTTTAATACGGTATGCGCCGGTAAACACCAGCAGCGTCAACAAAACATCCACCAGCAGCCCAATTCGCTTAAGAATATCCCTGTCAGAATTCATGCGTCTTTCGTTTCCAAGGCTTTTTTGTACAGGCGGTCATGTTCCCCGCACACCATCTCCCAACTGAACCGGCTTGAAACCATGGCAACGGCTGCTCGTTTAAATTCATCGAGTCGACTTTCCGGTATGCTTTCAACTATATCCAGACAGGTTGAAATCGCATGAATATCTCCCACCGGAAATGACAGACCCTGAAGGGCTTTCATCAGTTCCAGATGAGGCGGGATTTCACTGGTAACACACATTATTCCATAAGACAATGCCTCCAGAAGTACCATCGGAAGTCCTTCCAGTTCGGATGCGGCGACAAAAGCAAGGGCATTGGAATACAGTTCTGATAGAGCCGCCCCGTATTGATAACCGGTAAAAATCACCGAAGCATTTTTTTCTGCAAGCTTGAGCAAGCCACGCATATACCGTTCCGATAAAGAACTGTCTCCTACAATCACCAGGGGGCAGCTTCTGGGTTTCAGGCAATACGCACGAATAACATCTTCCATGCGTTTTTCCGGTACCATGCGCCCGACACAGAGAAAGTACCGCCTGGCGGACAATTTCCACTGTGCTATCAAATCAGGGGCAACAGGAGAAACCGGAGCAATTCCATTTGGGATATAGTCGGTTATAATCCCATGCGCAGCATCAAAATATCTTCGAAGTTCCCGAGAAACCACGATCCGGTGCTGCGAAAACAAAACCGCACTCAGCTCTCCCAGATAGATTAATTCGGACGCCCATCGGGGCCATTTTCTTCGCCGCCAGTCCAGTCCGTGACAGGTGAAAAATACTTTCATCCGGGGTCTGAAAATCCGGGGAATCCAGCAGAAAAAGCATGGGCCGATTCCATGAACATGAATGATATCGGGATTTTTATACAGAATATGAAGAATCGATATCAGCGTATGGAACAATGCATCCGTGTATTTGCGGTTCAGTGTCGGCAGCCGCTTGATTTTCATGCCCTTATAGGCGGTTATTCCCTTGGGCACATAGTAGCCGCGTGAATAAATGGTTATATCGTATCCCATTTCAGCCAGGCGTGCATAGAGATTTTCGCAATGATGCTCAATGCCCCCCCAGGTGGCCGGAACCCCCCTGATACCCGTTACGGCAATTTTTATCATGAGAAAATCGGATGCTGAATCACGGCGGACATGGTTATCCCCAAATGGCCATGAGCTGGGAAATCGTGTGATCGATATTGAACTGTCGAAGCACATCCAGGTATGCGTTTTTAGCGTATGCCGCTGCGATCCGGGGATGATTCAATAAAAAAGCGATTGCTTCGGCAAGTTTTTCCGGGCTGCCGGGGGGAACCAGAAGACAATTATGCTGATGTTTCAAAATATCGCGATTGCCGGGGATATCGGTCGCAACAATGGGTTTTGACGCGGCCATGGCTTCAAGAAGCGCCAGGGAAGTCCCCTCTGAAAGAGACGGCAGCACAAACACTTCGGATATGGCAAGGATATCCGGGATATCATTTCGGCTTCCCAAAAACGATATGACGCCCTGAACATGAAGGTTCAGGCTCAACTGTTCAAGAGCGTATTTCAGATCCCCATCTCCGGCCAGCAGCATTTTCAGATTGCCGAACTGGCGGGAAAGATACGGCAGGGCTTCAATCAGATATCGGTGTCCCTTGGGTGGCATGAGCCTGCCCACCGACGCCACGACGCGCTGCCCGGGCATGGCGCCGACCGATGCCCACAACCCGGACCCGGGTTGCGCGTTGTGAATTTTTTCGACATCGATTCCATTGACAACCGTCTTGATTCTGTCCGGGTTCAGGCAAAAAACAGACCTCAATTTCTTTGCCACATCATCCGATACCGCGATAACTGCATCGGCCAGATGGTAAATCATCCAGGTTGCTGCGATTCGAAGAAAATTTCGGATATCGCCGGACTTCCGCTCAGGCAGAAACTCCGGATAATGCAGGGTCGAAACAACCCTGCCTGAGCGGTACAACCTGGCTGCAAGAACTCCGACAAAATCCGCATCCGACAGGTGGCAATGCACCACATCCACCCGGTACCTGCGGCAGATTGAAACGACTTCCTTGACATTATTAAAAAAATAGGAAAACAGATCTGCCGGAGAGATGATGCTGGGTCTGAATCGGTTGAGACAAAAGACCGGAACCCCCCTTGATTCGATTCTGGATAATATCGTGGTATCCGGCTGAAGAACGCAGACAAGGGAATGATACGCGCTTTTAGGGGTCTTCTCCGCCATTAGCGCCAGCAATTCCTGGGCGCCGCCGATATTCAATGCATCAATGACGTGAAGGATCGTCTTTGTTTTGTCAGCAGGAACTGCCATCCTACCCCATCATTCTGTATATCTTCTGGGGAATCGGCAACTGGCGATCATTCAGAATCACCCCGATTGAGGTCACTCCGAATTTCCGGAGCTTATCAACGGCCTGCTTGCTGACTTCCCTCCGGGAGTACCCATAACGGCACACCAACGCAGTCATGTCGACCATTCTTGCAAATTCTATCATAATCGGACTTAACGTCAAAGGCTGGCCGTCAATGATCGTCATGTCGAAATTTCCCCGACAGTACGAAATCAGGCTGTTGATCGGTTCGCGGGACAGAGAATTGACGCCGATTGTTGTCGCAATTTCTCCGGAACCGGATGGCAATAGAAAAAGCCCCGGATATTCACTCTCCACGATGAGTGATGAGAGCTCTTTTTTTTCGGACACAAAGGAATAAAGCCCCGGAAGGCCATGAATATTTGGAATGACGGTATGATTCAGATTGGTATCAACATACAGAATTTTCATCCTGTATTCCTTGGACAAAAAGAGGGACAGATAATAAGAAACAAATGTATTCCCTTCACTATGTGTCGCACCGGCAACCAGCAAGGTTTTAACTTTTTGTTTGGTCTCCACCATAATGTTTGCCCAGATATCCGAGAGCTGATCATGCATTTTATAATGGATTTCAGGATATGGCATGGAATGGTTATTGAACTGGACCCGCGGATAGAACCTTGAATCGACCGGCTCTGCTGCATCGGGTCGAATATCCGGTTCTTTGGCGCGGTGATTATCGCGTTGCTGTTTTTGAGCGATGGAGAGGTTATCGGCAGCTTGTGTATTTAATGTAACGCTCTCGCACTTTTTATGTCCGGACTCCGCTTCTTCACGCATATTCATTATAATGCCTGTTCCTGATATCTTTTGGGGAAATTGTTTATATATAATCCTCTGATCTATTTCAATACCATCTTTATCGGGCATGTCACCGTTTAACAATCTCATTCGTGAACCCGTTTTTCAGAAGATTCCTATGCTCGAATTCAGCTTCGGTCCTTCTTTCGTATGCACCAATATACAAACAAAACCGGTCATTTCCTTTTTGAATCACATATGGGAAATATAGGGACTGCCTTAATCGCTCAAACATCTTAACAACTTCCGTTTCCGTCGAAAATTCACCTAGTTGACAGGCGTACTCTGTTTTTTCGATCGTCACATTGGATAATTTGTAAAGCGTTTTAAGCCTTTTTGCCTCTTCATCGGTTGAAAAAAACCCGATATATAAACGCCACCAAATCCCCTGATCACCCAGATCTATCCTTACCAGATATGGCGTCAATCCCATTTTTTTGATTTCAGCAAATTCCTGCAATGCCCTGTTCGGCTGCTGATAGCTGGAAGACCTCAGTGAATACGGATAAAACAGATCGGGATCTGTATTCTCAGGTGGTAGCAATTCATTTTTTTGAAGATAAAGGCCATCGTCTCCGGGAATGTCTTTTGAAAAAGGGGATAACAAATCTGTTATCAGTTCCTCTGTTCGTTCTGAAGAAGTCAACAATTCAGCAGGCATTTTTGGTCCTGCTTCAATCTGTAAGGGCGAGGCTTCCCGGCAAGAGCCTTCGGGCTGGCTATACGCATTTTCAAGATCAGGCTGAACAGGTTGGGTATCAACTTGCGGTGGTTCGGGACTCTTCGGAGCAACCGCAAGTTTTTCCTGTGCGGTGCCATGTGAAAAAAACGCGGGCAGCCAGCCTTCTTTCAAAAATAGCTGAGATATTACCGCGCCTGCCGACATCAACAGTAAAACAGCGGCTGTCAGCAGCGCAACACGTCCTATTTTTTTAGCGAAGCCCGGTGTTTTTTCACGTTTATTTTCAGATTGCCATTCTTCCTTGTCTACCAGCACCTGCGGAGCCCCCTGCGCAACGCCTTTGCCCGTCTGAACCGTTTCAGTAATGGAGACGACTTCCTTGATTTCTTCCATTGTCCCTGCAAGCGGGTCGATTCCTGCAACGGTTTCCGCAAGGCTGCCTTCAACCATTGCGACAGCTTGCTCCACGACCGGCAGTGGAATGGTGGTGAGTTCATTTGAAGCGCCCGTCAGCAGGCAGGTATCACAAATATTGTTGATGAGCCGGGGAATCCCGCTACTGGAAATAAAGATCTTTTGAAGCGCTTCCTCGGAAAAAGCGGGAATGCCGGTTGATCCGGATTTAACCAGCCGGAAATTAATATAGTTTTTGGTATCCTCGAGACTAAACCGCGACAGATGATACCTTCTTTTGATGCGCTGGCTCAGCGAACCCAGTGCCGGGGCTTTCAACACTTCCAGAAATGATGGGTGAGCGACAAAAATAACGCTCACCGGAAAAAAACCATTATGATTGAACGTGGAAAACTGCTTGAGGCGGATCAGGGTTTCCGGGTCCAGTTCCTGGGCATCATCGATAATCAGATAAAACCGCGGATTTTCGACATGCGCCCGGAAATAGTCATAAATCGCATTCTGAAGAAAGGAGATATCTGCAGGAATATCAAAAATTCCCACACTGGATGCGATTCTTCGTAGAATTCCGCCATAGCCCTCATTTGGCGTCGCGATGTATTCGACAGGGGGTTTTGCCTTCTTGTTTAAGACTTTAATCAGTCGAAGACAAAGCAGCGTCTTGCCCATTCCGTATTCACCTGTCAACACCAGATACGGTTCCTGATTATCCATACTGAAAAGCAGATAGTGCCAGGCTTCCTTATGAGTTTTGGAGATAAAAATGATGTCCGGATCCGGATGGGTGCCGAAAGGATTCGATTTTAACTGATAGAAATCCTTATACATGATCGCGCAGTATCCTTATCGACAGCAAAGATTCGATTCCGATTGCAGGGAACGCGTATACAATCCATCAGCTATTCCTGCAAAAACAAAGGGAGTGGAATTGATATAAATTGCATATGATGGCTCCACGAACAGGTTGTTGCTCAGATAAACGCACCAGACAGACAGGACAACCAAACACAGATTATTTCCCATCAGCCCTGTTTTCTGTAATTTCCCGGACAATTGCCAGATTCGTTTCAAAATCAGGATGATAATGGAAAGATATACGATAAATCCACCTGCTCCCAGTTCTACCGCAAGTCCGAGTAAATGATTATGCTGAAATTCGGGACTCGCACTTTCCGCAATGTACGGAATCGGTCCTTTGTATTCTTTGACTGAGGCCGGGATGAACTGAGCCAGGCCCACTCCCGCGAAAGGATGTTCCAAAAACAGAAAAACGGATTTTTGAATCAAGTTCATTCGGATATCCACTTCATCTGTCTGGTATATGCCGCCTTCCCGTCTTTCCTTGGATAACAGTTTCGGAGAATAGGCCATCACAAATATCAAAACAACAGCAAGCGGCAGTGATGCCAGCTTCCATTTTGGGAAAGATGTATCGTACCAAATGCCAAAAATGGCGATGACAATCAACATCCCCAAGTATACCGACCGGGTTTGTGTAAAAAATATAGCCGGGGGGAAAAGCATCAGCATGGATAGGTAGATTATACGGATAACCCCTTTTTTTTTCTCCAAAAGGTGAATACCGGATATGAATCCCACAAGAATTCCGACCCCGTTGAAAGCGGCATTCAGAAACGGGCCTCTGGCACGATCCAGGTGAAGCAGAATCTCCGGGTTGTTGATATATTGCGGAAAAACAAACTGTTTGAAGTTAAAATATTCCAAAAAAGCGATAATGGATAAATACGTGCCGAAACAAAACAGCGCCTGCAGGAGCAGTTGGACTTCATTTTCATTTTGAACATAGTTTTTGGCAAAAACGAACAGGATAAATGGAAAGAAATACCCTGTAATAAATACAAACCACGGAGATGGAAAATCCGTTGTTAAAGGATAGAATCCTGTTCGAAGCATGGAGAATATACAGATTACCACAAATACAATCATGCTGATTTCTATAGATACTTTGGTTTTAAAGCGGACTTTACCGGTGAAAATACCCATAACCAGAAAAAATAAAAGAATCAAAAACACAGCCCGCTCAATGGTAATATCAAACACTCCTGGAAACCGAAAGACATGAAATTCTGGGCCGAAAACAGCGCAGGCTACCATCCAGAGTGAGAGAATCAACACTGGCGCATGAACCGCAGGCGAGTCACTTCGGATTTGCTGATACCTTGCCCACCACCAAAGCAGAATAATGGAAAGCGCTATGGTCATGATCGCGACTTGGGGCAAATACATGAAAAATTACATCTCCATGCGATTCGGGATTAGATGCTCTGGATTGATCCCAATATCGGGATATCAAGATGCGTTTCGATATCGTAAACTGTTTTCAAACGATGATCAAAATGATCGACGGTCAGCGCAATGGCAATGGCGAGAAAAATTCCGGAAAACAAGCCGCCGATGATCAGCAGTAGTCGGTTGGGCTTGTATGGCTTTGATGGAACCTCGGGCTTATCGATGAGTGTCAGGAATTGTTTGCCCTGGTTTAGTGACTGCGCCAGTCTGGCTTGTTCCAGTTGTGTACACGCTTGGGTATAGGCGTTTTGGGCAATATTGTATTCCTGCTTCAGATTTTCGTAAGTGGTTTTTACCCTTGCTGTTTCCTGAATTTGCAACTTAAGGTCGCGGATAATTTTTTCAAGTTGCTGGATCCTGGCCTCGATGCTCTGAGCACTTATTTTTTGGGCATTGACGGAGCGCTCCAGTTCCTTTTTCAAGGAATCCACACTGAGATTCAGCTCCGCTTCAACCTGCTTTAACGGCTCAAAATTTTGCTTAAATTGAGGCTTCATTTCGTTTAACTGAAGTTGAAGCTGCGACACCTTGGTTTTAAAGACGGATATGGCATGACCGGCCGTCTCCATTTCCGGTGGCACAACGGGGATTCCCTTTTTATTAATCTCCCTTTCAAGATTGTCAATCGTTACCCGAAGACCGGTCAATTCCGTTTGAAGCTCGTGGTACTGCCTCAAAAACTGGCTCAACAGTGCATTGGGTCCGACTTCCTGATGATTTGCATTTCCGGATTCGAGGTTCAGGATTTCAATAAGGGCAAGGCCTTGACTGGATTCAAATTCACTGAGGTTTTTTTCCTTATCCAGCATGTCCTTGTTGAGTTTTTGAGTTTGCTCCAGAAAAAAAGAATAGGAATAATCCGTTTTTGACCTTGCAATTTCCTGATACGCATCCAGATAACTTTGAGCAATGGCCGCAGCCACCTGAGCTGCACGGACCGGACTGTTGTCCTTATATTCCAGGTTAAAAACATTGGAGCTTTCAAAGGTTTCCCCGCCAGGCGGGGTTACATCCAGGTGTTTACGGAGCTTGTCAACCTGTTTGCTGGAAACGGATTGCTGGTTTTCCGGATTCAATTCCTGAACAACTCTTGCCAACACCCGGTTGGACATAATCAATTCCCTTTGATCCTGAAGCGCGCGACGCATCCGGTTCCGATAATCATAGGAATTTTCCTGCTGCAAGGGATCTAGGCTACGCGTATCGATCAATGAGAATTTTGCCGTGGACCGATAAATGGAAGGGAGGATAACAGCGACTGCGGCTGAAATAAATGAAACAGCCAGAAATACCATAACGATCAATCGCTTGCGATCAAACATTATAAAAACAAATTCTCGAAATATGTTTTGCATTGCGGGTCCTATGGGTTAGTGCCATTGATGTTGTAATTCACCGCAAAATTGGCATAAAAAGGCAGCACGGAATAAATTCCCTTGGTAAAAATGCGTTCGATGGTATCGTTCATGCTGTCGATGCGGGTTTTGGGAACATAAATAATATCTCCGGGCTTTAATTTGATGTTGGCCATAGCATTGCCTGAAACAATAGCGGCAGTAATATCCACTTTAAATGCTATGGGTCTTTCCAGGCCTTCGTTCCTGAATACTGCGATCTCTTCAAGCTCCCCGCTTTTCTTGAAGCCGCCGGCAAGTGTCAACGCTGAAAGCACAGTGGGAACCGAAGAAATATCGTAAGCTCCCGGTTTTTCAACCTCACCCAGAACATAGAGTTTGGGATGATGGATTTCCAGAAGAATAAGGGTTGCGTTCAGGTTGCGCACCTGCTTGCCGTAGCTTTCATTCACCAGTTTTTCCAACTGGGCCAGTGTAAATCCTTGTGCCTGAAGGCTTCCAATCAGCGGGAAGGCTATGCGGCCGTCCGGGGCAATCGGTGCGATCTTGCTCTGACCCCTTGGCGCGGTGGTGATGGCTTTCTTGAGTTCTGATATTTTGACATTAAACTCTTCCAGCGCAACGGTGATATTCGGATCGGTGAGGTATTTCCCATATGCAAGATTCAGTAACGCCGCCAGCTCAACCGGTGTTTTGGATTCTGCTGCAACATCGCCGATAAGAGGGACTGTTATCTTTCCATCGGTTCGAACCATGGCTGTTGTACTGAACTGCGGATGAAAGGGGAAATTGATGCTGACTTTGTCCTGGACTTCAATCCGGTAATCTTCAGGCGTTTTTTCATATCGGATGTGATAGACGATTTCAACTACATCGCCCGGCCCCATCCGATATTCCGGAACAAAGGGAACCGCAATGTTGTTGATGACCTGATATTCCGGAAGCAGCGCAGCCTTCTCCGGAGTCACCGTCATCTGTGTTTCCAACTGCTTTAACTGGCTGATATCCTCCGCAGATTTGATATTGGCATCAAAAGATGAAGAAGCGCCGGTAGAATGGGAACAAGATGCAAAACATGCCAGCAACATCAGAAGAACAATGCCATGCAATGGGTTAAGAACATTTTGTATTTTATGCGAAATCATTGAGTTCCTCTCGCGAAAACCGCAATTTGGATCATGGATTTACAACCCCGCTCACTTTTTATACATAAAGAGAAGTTAACTATCCGCAAGGGTAAAGGCGATGTTTGCCCTTCTTTTGGCATCGGGTCTCTTCATATACTAACCCGATGAAATGTCAATATATTATTTTATTTATTTGGCAGAATCCCAGGTAAAGAGTTCCGGCAGAACGGTCAGCAGGGACACGGTCGATACTTTATGCAGCAGCCGTGCCATCCTTTTGATCCCATAAGGCTGCATGCCCTTCCACTTGTTGAAACCTGTATTGGCAGTAAAACCAAGCCGATAACCGCAGCTTTCAGCGATTGAGAAGGTCTCGGCAGTGACATACTTCAGCTCTCCAACCGGATAGGAGATGGCATGGATGGGACGGCCGATATGCGCTTCGATGATCTGCTTGGATAAAACCATTTCGTCTTTTTGCGCATTGACATCGATGGTTGACAAAACTCGGTGCGAATGGGTGTGTGATCCGATAGCGATTTGATGCCGGGCCATTTCCTGGATCTCTTCCCATGAAAGTATTTCCTTGTCCTGTAATGCCGCATCCGGAAGCGAAACTTCGCAGGACGCAGACAACTCGGACAGCAAGCATCGGGTCTTGGCATAAGGCGCATCCTTCATCCGCTTCAGGAAAAAGGCAATGGCATCTTTCCGGAGGTTTCCCAGAAGGAATTTGCGACCGCCAACCGTGATGAAAGGCTTGGTGCAGCGCTTGATCAGATATGCGATAATATCCCACCATGCAAGTTTTCGGCTTTGTATCATCTGTGTTGCAACAAAAATGATGGCCGGAATTCCGTATTGCTTCAGGATCGGATATGCGAGCGTATAATTATCCCGATACCCGTCATCAAAAGTAATGACAACACAGGGCGCGCGCGTTTCAGGAGAAAAGAACGCGCCGTTTTTGCAGCAATCAAGCAAATCCTGCTCGGACAGGATGCACGTATTATTCTTTAACCAATTTAATTGACATGAAAATTCATCGCAATCCAAGGTATAGACGCCATCGTCAAACGCAGGGGTAAAAAGAGAGCCGTCGGGGCGGATGCGGTGGTAATTCAAAACGATCAGATTGTTCCGCAACGGCAGCCGCTTGATGAGGGTGACCGCATTGGAATAGAATAGAAGATCCGCCAGCAATTCTTTTTTCCCCATCATGATTGTCGACACTCCATAAAATGACGCGATGAAATCATATGCATCTCGATTCCGCGCATAAAAAAGTAACCTATTGAATTAAAACACCATATATAGATGTGGGTGTTTTTTCGGTTAGGATGGTGCCCTGCAAGCCTTACCATCGGCATAGTTAGCCGGAGATGGCAGGATTGAAAACTGCTTTATTAGTGCAGCAAACCGGGTGGATTTTCCGCGTACTGGTGATGAATCACGCATTTTTCCACATGATAATATTTTTGACCAAAAGGGTGATGCAGGCATCCAGTTCCGCAGTCCGAAACAGCCAGAGAATGCCGATATAAACAAGCGATACTGAAACAGCAGATGCAGGGATAAAAATCAATCGGGATATTGAAGTCATTTCAAATAATTTTATCATTGTCATCCCGGCTCCCAACATGGCCGCTGCTGACAGAATAATTCTGGAAAAACTGGAAAGCGTCTTGGATAAATTGATAATACCCAGACTGCGCTTCAAAAGGAAAACAAACCAGATCGAAATGATTCCCATGGTGAGACTGGTGGACATGGCAATGCCCTTGACTCCCCAAATATTCATAAAAATTAAATTAAACAGCGCATTCAGAATGATGGATACGAACCCGAGATATAAAAGTGTTTTGGCTTTTTTCAGAGCGGCAAAAAACACTTCATTGACAAATGAATACGCATAAAAAACCAGACCCAGGCTGTAACAGACCAGAGTTTGTCCGGTCTGCCGTGCTGCTTCCAGATCGAATGCGCCTCTCTTCAGCAACACAATGACCAAATCTTCGGAAAACAACACCATCAGGCATGTGATGGGGATGGTTATAACGCCCATAAAAATAAGGGAGTACTTGAAGATGTTCTGGAGATTCGTATCCCGGTCGGCAGCTAGTTCTTCACTGATAAACGGGAAAATGGCTCTTGAAATTGCCGTGATGATCACCTGGATGGGAAAATCGTTGATCCTGAATGCATATCGCAAGGTCGAAACAGAGCCTGCGGGAAGTTGCGTGGCCATTACCTGATCCACCAGCAGGTTGGAATTTGCGATCAGTTCGCTACCCAGCATCGGGATGGCCAGTAGCCAGAACGCTTTCATTTTTTGACGATCAAAGGGCAAGGGGGTAGCATATCGAAAACCCTCACGGTGAAGCCATATGCCCATGTAAAGCGTTTTTAGCAGCGTTCCGATCAGAAACCCCCATATCAGCGCATAAATATTCAACCCCACATCAAAGAGAAGAAAACCGATAATTGTAATATTCACGAATATCGGGGCGACATAGAGAT
>JBBIPX010000008.1:10287-52188 GCA_037442625.1 Desulfobacteraceae bacterium | reverse complement strand
GGTTCCAATGGTCAATCCGGAGGATGGTTTTCAGTGCTAAATTGCTTCCTTACTGGGCAGCTGGTTGCGCAATATGGATTTCGGAATTTCAACGCAAAGATATCATGCATCTTATCTGGGGATCGCCTCTGCTGCTTATTCTTTTATTCGTGATGTGGAATTACTGCTTCAGAAGTAAAAGGATGTTTCGATTGATAGGGATAGGCTCAGTTGCTGTGAGTATCATTTTATTCGGCAGCTATAATGTTCTTCATGTCGCCGGTGCAAATCAAAAAATTATCAGCCGCAAGGGGGTATTGTATGGGTTCAATCAAGATCTGGCACTAAAATTCCTGATAGAAAAAACGCTTCCGGGAGATTATGTTTTTGTGTATCCTTATTGCCCGATATATTATTTTCTTGCTGATATAGAAAATCCAACAAGATATAATATACTATTGGGGCATTTTCATACTGATGAACAATTCAATGAGGTTATTGAAGATTTAAACAGGAAGCATGTCAAATACGTGCTGTGGGATACGTTTGTGTCAGGTGAAAATTTAAAAACATGGTTTCCTCAATACGAGCATACTTCCAAGGGAACGGTTCATCTGGAGCAATATATAGAAGACCACTACGAAGTTATCGGAATGGAAAACAGGTTTAAAATTCTGCGACGTCTGGAATATACATGCCGCCCTGAGGGGTTGCGGGGTCGAATTTATTTTCCCTGAAAATCTCACTGACAAACAGGCTGATAGCCTGGAAAAGCGCAACCTTAAAGGCCTTTGTATTCCAACAGAACTGCCGTTGCAGCGCTACATCATCATTCTACAAGTATTATCTTGACTTTATGGAAACCCGTAATGTATGGACAAAAACGCCTAATCATATTGGTTCATAGTATATCTGGGTTTCAGCGCCGTCTATTTATTGAAATTAAAGACAACGATTCAAATGCCAGAAGCTTTTTTATCTTCTTTAAATTCCGTATGGCATGACAATTTTAAGGCATTTCATTAGATCACCAGATAAGAGGGTGGGGGGGCTTTCGATATGATGAAGAGATTGTTGCACATGATGGCTGTGGGTGCGCTCCTGTGGACAAGCATCCCAGGTACGCTTTGGGCCGGGCAGGTGGTGACCGAGTCGGACCGGAACTGGGCCAAGGCTGCGGTGGCTCAGGAGAAAACCCTTGGTGGCATCAGTACTCCCGGCACCCTAGCCGTTCTCTACTTTATCAATAAGACGGGTGCGCCCGAGCTTGTTCCCTTTCAAAAAGGGCTTGCCTATATGCTGATAACCGATCTTTCCAAGGTTGAGGGATTCCAGCTCGTGGAGCGTACCAAGCTTCAGGCGCTGGTGGAAGAAATTGGTCTTGGAAAGTCGGGTTTGGTCGATCCTGAATCCGCGCCCCGGGTTGAGCGGCTGTTGGGGGCGGAGCAGGTTGTCGGCGGTAACTTCAATAATGCCGATATGGGGAAATTTAAAATTGATCCGGGTATTTTGAACACCAGGGACGGGAAAATAATGGATCTTCCTGATAGCAAGGGCCTACTTGAAGAAATCATTCGCATGGAAAAGGATGTTCTGTTCAAGATCCTTGAAAACCTGAAAAAAACCCCCACGACAAAGGAAGCTGAAGCGGAACTGCGGAAACCAATGACCACCAGTTTGGATGCGCTGATTTTTCTGTTCAAGGGAATTAATGAGAGTGATCAAGAAAATTACCAAAAGGCTGCTACTTATTATAAGCTGGCCTTGAAAGCAGATCCCGGGCTGGTGTCTGCTGCAGACGCGTTCAAAGAATTGGAGGATCTTGGGCTGCTTGTCAGGACAAACGATTCGCAGTCTTTCCTGCGATCCCTGCGAGACCGGACGTCGCTGACAAATTCGCTGTCACCGGCTCCAGCGGTGCGTCGGGAAAGAACGCCAGGGGATGTGCAAACGCATCAGAGTCACACTACAATTACCACGACGACGACGCCGACAACAACCACAACAACGACAAGTACTTTTTATGGATCGTAACGATTCCAATCATAGCAGATCCGGGTGTGTATGGAAATGTTCGAAGATGGGATGGAAGGCAATCGCATCGATTCTGATTGCCCATCGTCAATTAAAATTGCCTGTAAGCGATGATTAATGCAATTTTCCCCGAAAAGGATTAAAGCAATGAAAAAGAGAGTCTGGATAATCGCGGCGTTTTTGCTGTTGGTAAGCGGAGGGGTTAGTTCTGCGGCCGATGTCAACATCCAGACCGGCCTGAATTTCAATTGGTGGGACAGCACCGGAGGCGATCGCGGAAATCAGACGTTTGTCCCCGTATCCATCTATGGGGAGCAAGGCAATTTTTCGGCAAAAATACTGACCGCTTTTGCCAATACCAGCTTGGTAACACCCGGGGTATCAAACGATTCTCTTTACTGCAACACCGATACCAAAGCAAATTTTTCATACGAGATTGTCGATAAGTTTTTTGCCGATCTCATCTTTGGGCTTGATTTTAATCTCCCCACAGGAAAGACCAAGTTGAATTCAGAGCAGCAGCGGCTGGTGCTGGACCCGGATCTGGTAGCGATCAGCAAGTTCGGAGAGGGCTTTAACGTCAATCCGACCATTACCCTGGCAAAGACCTGGAACAAATTTGCAGCCGGCATTGGCGTGGGGTATCTCTGGCGAGGAGAATACGATTACAGTGAGACTGCCATGAGTTATAAGCCCGGCGACATTTTGAATCTCACCGGAGAGGTCTCTTATTACTTTGCGCCCATGTGGCAGGGACGCCTGTTTGGAGAATTCGCCCATTATGGCAAAGACCAGGTGGGAGGCAGGGATTACTACGAAGAAGGGGTTTTTTTTCTCGGCGGGACCGGCATCAATTACTTTCAGACCGATTGGGAAGCCAGGCTGACAGTTCAGGGAATATTCAGGGAAAAGAGCCAGTTCCTGGGACAAAGTGACGTCCTGACAACGGAAGAGCGTAATAGCTACGGCGATGAGTGGAGCGCCGATTTATCCTGGAAGTATAATTTATCCAAGGTGACCACCCTTCGGTCTCAAATATTCTATCTGTATATGCTGGCGAATGACTATGCGTCTGATTCTCCGTTTTATGTTGGAGACAGGCAGAAGACGGCCATTTCATGCGCCATTGCCAGGCAATTCACCCCGCTTTTGAAGGGAGAAGCCGGCCTCGGCGGTTACATTCTTGACGTTGGACCCAACTGGTACCACACCGATGACAGAACTTACACAGGGCTTATCGCCAGCGTTATGTTGACGGCAACGTTTTAAGTTTCAGTCGGGCAAAAGAAGTTAAATCAACTCTTTTGCCGCCGCTTCCGCCGCCTTGAGCCATCCGGAAATATCCCCCCCGCCGGCGGTTTTCTCGGAGGTTTTAATGATGCGGCCTGTTTCCACTTCCACGATGCGTAAATCCAGCCGCATCTGGTCCGCTATAACCTGGTAAGCGCCGAATATCATCAACCGTGCGCCTGCGATCCGGCCGATGCGAAGTTGTGTGGTTGGATCGGCAAGTGATGATGAGCCGAGATTAAGCTCCCTTAGCGCTATATCCAGTTTCTCCCTTTCGACCACCGTGTAACCACCCGCTTGCTGGACGGTTTCGATTATCCTGGCGGAAAGAAGATTCCCCAGATCCATTTGAGCGATTTCCAGAGGGCTTACGTCTTCCAGATCCCAGACGGCTACCGCCGGTTTTTCCCCGGATGGGACAGCAGCGGGCGGCGCCACCGGCGCTGCGGCGCAGCCATACAGGAGAAAACATATTATAGTAGCGAATACGGATAGTTTCATGATCTCTTTTCCTCTGCTACGGGGTTGTTGTCATCTTCTCAACAACCTGGTCATCCTGTTTCAATGCCCGGTCTTTTTGAATGACCTTTGCATAACTTAAATCCGGCTCTGCGCTTACGATCTCAATCTGACCGACCGCTCTGGGTGAACCCCGGAGCATTTTGCCTTTGTATTCGATGGGCGGCTGCGTTTCGATTACCTCGAACTGAGTGCCTTGCACCACCCCCTGTTTTGTTCCCAGGTTGAGCATCACTTTTTCTTCCGAGGCCTGGACAAGATACCCTTGAAGCGGGTATTTCTGGATAATCGTGGTGAGGATTTCCCGTGTCAGGCCATGAAGTGTTTTGGAAAGCACCTCCCCTGAACCCAGCTCCTGGGTGATCACCTTTGGCACAGCCGTGGTTTCCGTATCGATGAGCCGCAGACTCATCAGGGTGTTGCCGGGCGTATGAAGCAACGTGCCGGTGCCGATGATTTTTGCGGCAAGTACCCGGCCAAGCTTCAGGGACGTTTCCGGGTCCGCCACATCCGATGAACCCAAATTTAATTCCGAAAGCAGTTGATCCAGTACCGCTCGTTCAACCACTTGTACTCTGCCGGTAGCATTCAGTTTGTCGCCAAGTTCAGTGGTAATGACCGTGGAGAACCCGTCTCTTTCAGAAAGACCGCCTTTTTCCTGAAGATCCAAAAATGTCAGTACCATGGGGCGAGATGTCCAGTCGTCTTTCGATTTAGGTGTTTCTTTTTGCTGCTGCCGGAACCGTTCGGCAAGCTCTTTCACCAGCCGGTCGATCTGCTTTCGCTTTTCGTTATTTTTCTGTAGGGCAAGCATCTGCTCGGCTTTTTGGGCAAGCACGGCTGCAAACGTATCGGATTTATCGAGGCTCTGAGCCTGTCGGTAGGACGCCAGGGCATTTTCCCACTTGCCTTCTTTTTCATACGTCATCCCCTTGTTGGAAGTGGCTTCCACATAATAGGGATCAACTGCTACGGCCTGGTCATACAGGGATCTTGCCTGGTCGAATTTGCCCTGATTTGCCTGAAAACGCCCGAACTGATTCAGGGCGACCGCTTTTTGATAGATTTCCCCCTCTTTTTTTGCGGCTGCTTTTCCGTATTCTGCCTCAGCTTCACTGTTTTTCTTCTGACTGTAAAGAATATCCGCCTTGACCAGATGCGCGTAAGGCCTCTCCGGAGCCATCTGCTCAACTTCCTGTGCGATCTTCAGGGCTTTTTGCGTATCTCCTTTTTTGGCGGCAACAGCGCTAAGCCCTTCCTTCCCCAGAATCTCCCCTTCGCCCTTCCCCATGGATACGTTCTGGAATATTTTTTCGGCGTTTGCCAGTTTGCCGTCCTTTATTGCCGCATACCCTTTAACGGCTTTGGCTTTGATATTTTCGGGATTCTTTTCGATGACCGCATCGCTGATGGCCTCGGCTACCAGGGTTTCTTTTTGTTGCAGGGTTCTTTCAGCCAGCTTTACCAGCATGATTTCAGTGGTTTTACCTCCGCCCTGGAAATAGTCGAGGATTTTGCGGTTCGGCCCCAGGATGCAAATGGTCGGTAGAATCGTTCGTGCGGCATAGAGATCGCTGACACTGCCCGGATCAAGCAGGACCGGAAATACCGGAGTGTTTTGAGATACAAACCTGACAGTGGATTCCCGCGCGGATGTCGTAACCCCCCAGACGATGAGCGATTGACCTTTGAAGCGTTTTGTCAGTTTATCCAGACTGAGAAGGCCTTCCTGGCTCGGCCGCGAATCCGCATCGAAGAAGTACAAAATCGACATCGGCTGGGTGGTCATGCTGGAAGAAAGATCATAGGTTTTCCCTCCGGTATCTTTCAGGGAAAAACCGGGGGCCTCCTGCCCGGGAGCAATCTCGGCAGCACTTTGGCGATCACCTGCCGTGGATAGCAACAAAGCAATTAAACATTCTATGAGAACAACTGAAATCCGCATCATCATTTACCTCCTGCGACAGTATTGGGTCGTGAGCCCGAAAAAGCATGGGGTTAAATACATCATTCATTGTTCACGATCGTCTGTGAGTGCCATGACAGATTATTTGATCGGAATCAAGCGAACAATAAGCGGTAATTCGCCTGGTTCCTTAAGCTGAATCTGCGCCTCATACTCGTAATAATCCGTTAGGCTCACACGGACTTCGTATTTCCCAGTGGGAAGATCAAGCTTCAAGGGTGTGTTGCCTTTGAAGGATCCGTTCAGATAAAATTGCGCGTTTGAAGGATTGCTGCTGACGTTTAATACGGATAATGGCGCCGGCTTAACGTCCGCAGGCGATTGGGTATTATCTTCCGGCAAGGAGGCTGTTTTTCCGGTCACCCCCGGGCCGCCGGGAAGCGCTTTGGGCTCGGAAATCGGCGCAGGCGGCGTCACCGGAGCCTTCAGGCTGTTTTGAAACCAGAAAAAACCGACCATTGCAACCAATATACAACCGGCAACAGCGACAATCAGTCCTGTTTTGCCGGTTTTTTTAATGGCAGGCATTGTTTTGACATTCTCCTGCGCACTTTCTTCAAGGCATCTTGACAACGCCTCTGCCATCGCCTTCCCGCTCTGGAACCGCTCTTCCGGCAATTTGCTGAGGCATTTTAAGATCAGTTCTGAAAGCGCTTTCGAACCTCCGCGTGAGATAAACGGTTCCGAGGCCATCGGATCTTTTGGCGCTTCACTGGTAATGGCGCTAAAAATGGCGGCGATATTTTTTCCTGTAAAAGGCCTTCGGCCGGTGGATGTTTCATAGAGGATAACCCCCAGAGAGTATAGGTCGGATCGGCCATCCACCGCTTGACCCCTTACCTGCTCGGGCGACATGTAGGTTGGGGTTCCCAGTATTTCACCGGCCTGGGTGAGCTGTGCGGCGGCTGGATCTTCAATCCGGGCGATACCGAAGTCGGTGATTTTCACGCTGCCGTCTGAAGTGAGCATGATGTTGGACGGCTTGATGTCCCTGTGGACGATACGCTGTCCGTGGGCATAGTCGAGGCTATTTGCGACCTGGATGCCGATGTTGACAATCTCTTTCAGGCTGAGTGATTTTTCCCGCAATATTTCGTCCAGCGGGTGGCCGTCCAAAAACTCCATGGCAATATAGACGGTCCCATGGTCATTTCCCACATCGTAAACAGTTACGATATGAGGGTCGGAAAGCCGGCCGATGGCTCGGGCTTCCTTTAAAAACCGCTGCGCGAAATCTTCACTGGCGACCCGTTCCGATCGAAGAACCTTCAATGCGACCCGCCGGTCAATCTGAGGGTCATGCGCTTGAAAGACGACGCCCATGGCGCCTTTTCCCAGCTCCTTTTCTATTTCGTATCGACCGTATTTCATAACAAACCGTTCTTTTTGAAGAAAAGCAATATGGTTTCCATGGGGATCAAAAATGCAGTCGTGGTTGTTCCGCGATATCTTCCCTTTACCATGGCAACGATCTTCCCGTTAACATCAAATACCGGACTGCCACTGCTGCCATGATAACTTCCAAGGTGTGCCTGCCACAGCGGCTGATCATCCATTTTTCGCGGCGGACCGTCGATGGTTCCGGCATAAACGGTTCCCCGAAGATTGGCAGGACAACCCACCGTAAAAACGGTTTCTCCCGTTTTAAGAAAATTCCGTCCTTCTGAAAGACGGATCGCAGTCTTTGGTTTCAGGTCCATTTGAAGTATCGAAAGATCCTTATGGGTGTCCTTAAATAGAATTTTTGCCTTGACTTCTTTGCCATCGTAAAGTGTGACGGTAAGGTCCTGGATTATCCCCAGATCATGAGCGGTGCAAAGCACAAGGCCATCGGTATCGACAATGAGCCCTGAAAACTGGACGTTTTTTTGATTCGAGCGGGCATTGATGCAGACCACCGATTCCGTCTTGGACAGAATTGCAGCCGGAATGTTCCGGTCTGAATCCCGCGGTTCTTCGGTCGACGGATTTTGGATGTAATGCGATATGTGGTCCCAAAGCTGTTGCAGGCGAAATTCAGGGTTCAATCCTGAAAAGGAGACGATGACCCGGGTTGCCAGGGCGGAATGCGGGGCAAGATCAGCCTGCCAGTCTTCCTGGTCCCGTGTGGCATGGATCCTTACATATCCGGCTTCCGGTTCGGAGCGTTGAACCTGATACCCGGCGTCACCCCACCATGTTACCAGCACATCGGTTATCTCACCGATGGGCCGCGGAACCTGTTTTTCCATTGCTTCCGAGGCGCCATGCCCTGGTTCGGCAACCGCGATAAGGGCAGACAGCAGAAGAATACGACAGGCATAAGGCATAAGTTTCATGCGATTTCGATCAACACCACCGTGATATTGTCATGGCCTCCGGCGGCCTTGGCAAGCTCAACCAGGTTTTCCGCTTTCTGCGCCAGGAGTGCCGTTGACGCAAGCACTGTCAGTATACCCGTATCTTCAACCATGTCCGTAAGGCCATCCGAGCAGAGCAGATAAAGGTCACCCGCCGACAGGCTCCCCCGAACCAGATCCAGGGAAGGGTTTTCATCAATTCCCACGGCCCGTAGAATCACGTTTTTCATCGGGTGCTTTCGGGCCTCTTCCGGCGTGATAAGACCGTTGTTCACCTGCTCCTGGACAAGAGAATGATCCAGGGAAAGTTGCGAGAGCCGCCCGTTTTTAAAGCGATAGGTCCGGCTGTCTCCCATATGGCCCAGGAAAAATCTATCCCCGGAAAAAGCCATCAGCTCGGCCGTGCATCCCATGCCTTTATGCTCGGGAACCGCATCGGTGTGTTCCAATATTCGGTCGTTTGCCAATACAAAACTCTCTTGGACCAGATTGACCGAATCCGAATGGAAAGGGTCAGCATTGGAAAACACTTCCAGTGCGGTGTCCGAAAAAATCTGACTTGCCAACTCGCCGGCGGCGGCCCCTCCCATGCCGTCCGCCACTAGACAGAATCCGAGTTCCGGTTTCACCAAAAAAGCGTCTTCGTTGTTGGCGCGCCGAAGACCCGGGTCTGTTTTGCCAAAAGAGAGGATTCTAAGCATGTCAGGTTGCACCATAACGAATTGATGTAATAACAGGCCGAAATGTCAGGGCGCTTGTCGCCTGACGGAAATGATCGTTAAAAATTCACTGAGTCCCGGAAGAACTTGGATTCGGTGTTCGGCAGTCCATACCGCATCCGGGCTTTTTGCGAAGCCATCAAGTTTGACGCTCTCGTAAAAAGTCGAAATTGTGATGGCAAAGAAAAAAGTTCAAGATCAAGGCGCGCAAATCCAGAGGCATGAGGCGTACATACAGTACGCCGCAATGACGAAGGATGCAGCGCAACGCAGATATTGGGCTTTTTGCGAAGCCATCAAGTTTTACTCGACAAACAATCGACCGTATTATATACGAGATAAGCCGGAAAGGATATCAAATTTTAAGCTCCTGATGCATGCCCTTTCTGCGCTTTCAAAACCAGCACCGCGGCTGAACTGTTCATGTGTTTATGGTCATGCCGACCGCGGCTTTAACCGTTCGCAGAGAATAGGATCATGAAGCCACCCGCCATCGTAATTCAGCTCATTCATATGGAAGGCCCGTTGAAGGGGCAGATTCAGGAGTTCAACCAGCCGGAGATTTTCATCGGCCGGAGCGACACCTGCCAGGTACGCTTTCCCAAGGATTTGGGCATTGTCTCCCGCGTGCATGCCCGCATCTTCCGCGAGGGCAACCGCTTCATGCTGGCGGATCAGAGCACGAACGGTACGTTCGTGAATGGCAAACCGGCCAAAGATGCCATTCTTAAAGACGGGGATATCCTGCTTTTTGCTGAAGGCGGGCCCAAGGTCAGCTTCCTGACCCAAACAATTGAAGGGGCGGCGGATGCCGCCGATTCGGTGCAGCCGTCTTTTTCTGCGCACATTTCACCTCTGCCGCTCCAGGCGGCATCCCCGCCGCCCATCCCATCGCCGATGCCGCCTCCCCAAAAACGCGTTGATGCGCCGCAGCCGGTTTCAGCATGGTCCGAAAGTCCGCCCCGGTCCCCCAAGCCTTCCATTCCCGAATCGGCTCCGGAACAGCATTCAGGCGATATACCGGTTCTCCAGGTACAAAAACCCCTTGTCGTTCAGTACGGCCCGACCCTTAAATCCTATAATGTGGTTCCGGTAACGATCGGCAGCGGCCCGCTGTGTGATTTCAGGCTGGATCATCCGGCTGTTTTGGAGCGTCACGCGCAGATTTTTTATTTTCAGGATCAATACTGGATAAAAGATCTGACCGGAAAAAACCTGGTCCGGATAAACGGCAGGAGCGTGGAAGGGCAGGCGATGCTGGAGCCGGATCACCGTCTTTCGTTAAGTGCGCAGGGACCGGATTTCAGATTTCTGGGGGGAGGGCGCCTTGCGGAAATCGAGGCGGTCGCCGCGGATGCGCCTGCGCCGGCAACTGACGGGAATGCGTCGGATCCGCAAAAAGCTTCTTCCGGTTCCAAGGGGATCATGGATCTTGGCGCGATGATGAAGAAGATGTTGAAAAAATAATCCCCTGCTCACCGCAGGCCGCACCATCAAAAAATGGAAATCCGCCATTATTTCAACCCGAGCATCCGCTGCTGGCGGAAACCGGGCGCGCGGATCTCAAAGAAGGGAGCGCCCGGCTTCAGCATGGAAAGTTCAAGGGCGGCCGCATAACGCTGCCGCTGGCGGCCCGTTCTCAGCACATGCTCCGACTGCGAAATCGTGATCGGCAGTCCCAAAAGATGCCGGACGCCGCTTGTGAATCTGACTTTGTTTTTATCCCACCAGGCATGGATACGCTCTGGATTCGGCCACGGGAGATCCGCGTCCGGGTCCATCGCCACATCCTCATCATCAGGGTTTTCCGTTGGCCCGGACTCGAACCCTTCGGGCCTTTCCCCATCCAGGTCCGCGTATGCCATGTCCACGCCCGTGATCATGGCAAACGCTTCTCCTGCGACGCGCGAAAGCTCCGGCACCGCCATCTGCTCCATGAGCCAGGGGACAAGGACGGGATCGCCGATTTCTCCCGCGCCGATGGTTGCAAGTCTCAGGGCGCCGGGCTGTTTTGCCAGTTCCGTCATATGCCAGTCGATGGCGGATCCATGCGCCATGCGGCGCATGGCGATCTTAAGGGCATCTTCCGGCCACGGGAAATCGGGTCTGACAAAGGATCGCAGCACGGCGGCCGAGCTTGCATCCCCCAGCAGCGCGGCGGACCAGGCGGCGCAGTAGCGGCACAAATCATCCGCAGCTTCCATATCGTCCTGGATAAAGGCAAGCATGTCCATTTTTCCCAGTTCACCGACGGACTGAAGCGCCCTTGCTTTTATGATGGGCTCAGCGTCCCCGAGGGCGTCCGTCAAGGCGCTTCCCGGATCCTGACGGTGGGCGGCGCAGGCTGCAAGGCCGATGTAGCGAAAAAGGGGTGACTTATTCGTAAGGAGCTTTCCGACATGTACCTCAGCTTGCGGCCAGGTGAGCCACCCAATGGCGGAGACAAGCCCCCGGCAGGTCTCAAGTTTCTCCGCCACCACGTCGCGGATCGCCTGTATCCGGGCCGCATTCCCGCTCTCAAATGCCAGGACCGCAGCGGCAAAGACTTCTCCGGATTCACCCGCAGCCAGGGCCTCCTTGCAGATTTCCCATCCGGCGTCACCGGCAATGCGCAGGCCGTCGATGTGGGCTTCGACGCGGCCATCCAGCTTCGCCATGTCTTTAAGCATATAAAGCGGCGCATGAACTGCCCTGTCACGGAGAATCCAGAGGAATGAAACGTTATCCATGTGCTGGTTTATGATATTTTCAACTATCAACAGTAATTCTCCAGATAACTAAACGTTCATGAACAGATACTTGCCCGCCCCAGTGCATGCAAATGGTTCAATGCCGTCATCCTGAATTTTCACTGTAAAAGACTTGTAACCAGGATACACCGTCCACGGTATATGCCAAATGTCTTGCGCCAACACTCCACAGCATGCCGTCCTTCGCATGCAGATGTCCAAAAGTGAAGCCGTTACCAAGCCCCAACGCAACTTCCTGCAGTTCATTATCTATCAAAACAAATAAATTTTTCAATCCTGCAACATAAAGCTGATTCTGAAACCACGCCAAATCGTATAAATTATCATCGGTTGAATTCTGCTCGATAACATTGAAATTCCCAGATTCGCCGCAAATGAGGATGCCGCCGGCCCCACAGATATATGTCCTGACTGGTGAAACGCATAGGACTCGATGTAATGAAAGATTTGTGGGGCTATCAAAACGATTCCACTTTTCCCCGTTATGATGCCATATTTCGCCGTGCAAACCGACAGCATAAATATTTTTCTCAATTACGCCGTCAATGGCGTTAAGCCCCGCCAGTTCATTCGATTGGGCAAGTAGTCCTCCGTCAAAACGAGACCATTTGCCCGTCTGTTCCCGACGATAAGCCTGTCTCCCCATGCCTACTACATAGATACGTTCACCGATTAGCCGTACATCGCGAAGATATCCTCTTTTCCGTGGTCCGCTATCGGTATCATCAACCGATTCCTCACTAAAGCCGGTACGTGTACCGTGTAGCACTTCTCCATCAACCCCAACTGCAAAAAAATCTGTTTCCGGAACCGTAATACCACATAACCCCGCAGATCCCCACGACATCCTTCGAAATATCCAATTTCCATCTCTGTATTGTAAAAATTTAGTATGTGGGGAATCAATTCCCTCTTCTTCAGCAAGAATCCAGACCCTGTTATTGTCTCCAATGAAAACCCTTGAAAATAATAGTCCTTGCGCAGAAAGCTTTGCTACTGGCTCCATCAGAATTCCTCTCTATCCAAATGCGGTTGCACCGATCTCTTTTTGTTCCTCGGTCAGTGGTGAACGATCAGCCCGCAGCTTGGTATCGTCATCTTTAACACCGATCTGACTATGATAGGCATCGAGCTGTGCCTCTATACATTGCGATCGGCAGTTGGATTTCGGAAAGGTTTCCTCAAAGGCCGAGGTAGCCCCTTTTTTAGCTGTACCATAATCCCATTTTCCATTTCCTCCCATTTGGCTGCGAGGTCCATCTGGATCCATACAGTTGCGTTCGCACATCCCCTGGATTGCATGCATATTTCCGTGATCTCCCTCATAACGGGATGATTCATCACAGCATACACAGGGTGCTTTCTTGTCATCATATCGACTGAAGCCTCTGACCCGATCACCGCTTTCACGTTCCCCCACCTTCGTGAAACAGTGAACCTCAATCAAATGATGGGGCGTTTGTCCAGGACAACATCCGCCCTGTCCGGCCTTTTTATCCGGCTGGTAAGGAACCAGCATGCATCTGCGTGCCTGCTGGCATTTTTTGTTGCTGCACTTGTCATCGTCGTCCAAGTGGGCACATGCATCCTCTTCCGTATTCTTCTCCTTGGAACAAGCGCCTCCTTTGACAAAGGCTGCTTGGTCAATAAATGGCCAAGTAGGTGTGTTGCCCGGAACAGAGGAATGATTATGTGTGGTCAAATCCAGATTCCTGACAGCATTCTCCCCTTCGATCTTCACATCCATCGACCAGGCGTTGAAATAAACCTTGCCGGTATTCGTGCTTGTGATGACACCTTTCTTGGACGCGCTGCCCGCTTCATCACCGGTGCTTTTCTTGAAATAAGACTTGTTCTTCAGCATCACTTCTTTGCCGCTGATCTGGACGGATTTACTGCCGTCCGTTGTATCTGATGCCATACCGGTATTCGGATAGGGTATGGGAACGCCCGGGGGGGTGGCCGGGTTTTCCGGAGGCGTCATACAGACGTCCGGAAAGGCGCATATCGACTTGCCCTGGCCGGCCTTGCACGCCAGCTCCATGCCGTTTGCGTAAACTTCATTCGCCACTATTCATCCCTCCCGGCCTGATACTCCAGTACCATGGCGGAGCGCAGGCCGTTGTCGCTGCCGGCGTGAACCAGAACGTTTCGGCCCGGAGCATAACCCTTGCGCATTGCAGCCAGAAGCACGGACAGCATCGCCGGACCGATGGCGGCCCCCACCTCGCCGATGCAGTCCGCCGGGTGCCAAATGTCGTATATTTCCTTGCGCTGGCGCAGGATTCGCGTCAATGCAAGCGCCGCCTCCTTGAAGTAGTACTGCTCGCCGGAAACGTCGGTGATGCGAAAGTCGGTCGCCCCCAGGTCGCATCCCGCCGCTGCCAGAGCCCCGCGAATGGCTGTTACCAGGCCGTCGGCCCGAAGCGGTATATCTTCCGCCTTGACTGCGGCCTTTTCCCGGCCGAAGCCGAGTCCCGTGCAGAGAAGGCCGGTCTGCCCGCTCTTTGCAGGCTGCACCCGTACGGCAGCGGCAGCCTCTCCGGGGATAAAGCCGTTGGAGTTGCGGCTGGTCAGGAGCCGCTCTTTCTCTTCGAATGCCTTCAGCGCCGGCCATGACAGCAGGCTGTCTACGCCGGCAATAATCACATCAGGGAAGTGCTCCCCATGGATGAGTTCTCCAGCCTGACGCAGCGCCGTTGCGACCCCCGCCCGTCCTTGGGCGATGATCCCCGACCTGCCGTGAAAGGAAATTCCCAGCTCTTCCTGCACCCCTTCGAATACCTGTCTGTCGAGATCGTTCATGCGGCCGGGCCTAGACTCATCGGCCAAGCAGAGAAGGATCGGAACTTTCGCAAACGCGAAATCCGTATTAGAACCGATGCACTCACGCAGAACCATCGCCAGCATCTTCACCAGCTTGGGGATGCCTCGCCATGGCTGATCCATGGGCACGCTGCTACCGATGATCCATTCTCCGCCGGAATCCATGAAGCGGGTTTCCTGAAAATTGTCCAGGGCGCAGCGGATGGCCGCACATGAGGCCGGGGCGGAGAGTCCGACCCCGCAGACCATACCCGAGCCGACGATTGCCAGGGGCTTTACGGTCATTCAGGCTCCTTCCGCGGAATCCCTGCGATTCGCCTTGCAGAGTTCTTCCAGTGAACCGTAATAAATCTTCCCGAGTTCTCCGGCCCGCCACCAGGCGCGGGGTTTGGTTCCAACCAGGACCTGCGGAATTTCGAACATATTCCGTTTCAGGGGAAGAGCGGCGCGCCAGGTGATCATCAAGCGCTTCAAGTCCGGCTCAAGCATCAGGGTATCCGCAACAGCCCTTGTCTCATGCCGATTCCCCTTTTTTCGGAAGAAGACAACCGGGACGGTTATCTTGGGAAGCTGAAACACCGTGCGCCCCTGCGGCGTCAGGTTGATCAGTTCCACCGTTTCACCTCCGGCCGGATACCCCGCCTGCTGGTCAGTCGGTGCGCACTGGAAATAAGCGTCATTGAAATCGGCGGGCAGGAAGGGAAAGACATTGTCGATCCAGTTCCGGTCGTAGGTGCCCGCAAGCCGGTAGCGGGGGGCCCATCCCCTTCCCACGGCGCCGAAGGACATGGGGCGGTACATTCCGTCCGGCCGGGTTATTTCTTCCCCCGTCATTTCGGTATTCGGCAGCGGCATGCCGTTTATCACAGCGCCTTCCGGATTGGCGTGAAAGCCGACTCCAACGGGATTCTCCATAAAGGCCCGGTGGTATGCAGGGTCCCTGTGGCTGCTGTCGGTGCCGCCGAAGGCGCAATTGTAAGTGATCGGTATCATCGTGAAGGGCGCGGGCGGCGTGGCGGCAATTACGGATAGCGTCTTCTCCCAGAAACGGTTCCCGATTACGTTGAAAACTTTGGACATGGAACCCATTCGCAGGGAAACCGGGATCTTTTTTGCCGGTTTCCCCCGGGGGGCATAGGCGCTGCCATTTAGAATGACATCGCAGCGGGGTTTGACGGGAGCGAAGTCGGTTTCATAAACAGGCGCCGATAGGCCGGGCGCACCGGAAAAAACATCCGCCAGGATGAGGGGCTCCTGTTTTTCCCTCAAGAGCGGTTCCCCGCCGTTTTCCGGAATGGTGAAAGTCCCCTTGACCGCGATCACCAGAGACTCGCGGCCGTCACGATCCATCCCCATGGTATAGCCGGCCGTCATTCCTGTGGCATTGAGAAGTTCCATTAATTGCCCTGAAATCAGTTTATCTGCACCGAGGCGCCCTTGATCCGGTTCACCCCGGATGAACGGCTGAGGAGATAGGCTCCGCGAAGGATTATTTTCCCGGCTTTTGTAAGCGTGATGCTCGATTTGCCGCAGCGAAGCACGATCTCCTCCCGGGCATCGAATGTGATCCGTCGGCCGTCCACCAGGGCATCCTCGGGCCTATCGCCATCCAGGACAACATCCGCCGTCTCCGAAACTTCATCAAGCATTGAGTGGATGGTATCGACAATGACGGGCAGAGCCGGATCTCTGTTTTCAAAGGCGATGAGAACATCCCCTGCCGCTTCGGCCGATGCCCGCAGTTTGCAAAGATCCAGGGAACCCGTGTAACGCGCTTTCACCGCAGGGCCTGCGCTGCCGGGAAAATCGACAAAAACCTCTCCCTCCTTGTTGATTGAAGCGATTTTTCCTACCCGCATTCCCTCGATCTGCCGGTGCAAATCCAGTCTGAAGATGTTTGTCGGCTGCAGATTCTCCATTTCAGTTCTCCAGGATCTTGTTTGCCTTCATCACGATGTTGCCCGAGCCCTTGACATTGATGGTTTTTCCCGTGATGGTGATATCCCCGTTTTTCTTCAACGTGATCGATGCGCTGCCGCATTTGATGGTGAGCTGATCGGCGATGTCGATGACCCCGTTTTTCCCTCCCTGGATGCTGAAGTCGTCTCCGGATGTGAGGCTCATCTTTTTTCCCGCGGTTTCGGTGATGTTGTTCCCGGCATCGACCGACTTGTCCTTTCCCACATTCTCGCTGCTGTCGGCGCCCACGTTCACCGACTTGGCCGCGCCGATTTCCTCGGCCTTGGCGGCGCCGATCGTTTCGTTCATGGCGGCGCCGACCGTCACCTGATAGAGGGCGCCGATCGTCAGTTCCTTGGCGGCCCCGATGGTTTCGGCCGTGTTGACGGCAACGGTCTCCGTCTTGTTGGAGCCGATCATCTCGGTGTGGTTGGCCCCCACCTTGATGCTCTTGTTCACGCCGATGGTCTCGCTCTGGTTCACCCCGACCGTCTTGGTCCGGTTGTTGGCCACCTTCAGGGTCTCGTCATGGCCGATGGTCTGGTTCTTGTCGTTCAGGATCGCGATGGTCCAGTCCTTCTGGCCATGCAGGTAAATTTCCTCCTTCCCCTTCTTGTCCTCGAACCGGAATTCGTTGAAGCCGCCGCCGCCAAGGGAGGAGTTGGACTTGACGGTGCTCTTTGTCTTTTCACCGGGGAGCGGGTAAGGGGGCATATTGGCGCCATGATAGACCCTGCCGGTAATGATCGGCCGGTCCGGATCTCCTTCCAGAAAATCGACGATCACCTCGTGACCGATCCTGGGAATGTACATGGCTCCCCAGCTAGGCCCTGCCCAAAGCTGACCGACCCGGATCCAGCAGGAACTGTTCTCGTTCTTTTTTCCTTCCCGGTCCCAGTGGAACTGCACTTTGATCCGGCCATGCTTGTCGGTGTAAATTTCTTCGCCCGAAGGGCCGACCACGATGGCGGTCTGGGAACCCCGCACCACCGGTTTTACGGCGGTCCGCGGCGGACGGTACGGCACATCGAAGGGAATGCAAGTGAAATGATTCCGGTAGGCAAGCTCGGACTTGTCGGCCCACCCCTGGTCCGCCGCATGCTCCAGTGCGGTCAATACATAATCCTTGTTGTTCATGTCATCTCGGTAAAAGTCCTCCAGGGTAAACCGGTAGCCGCTTGTAAATGCGCGGCAGTTACCGGATCCGTCAATCGTCGTGATCCGCGCCTCCTCTTCTTCCATGCGCAGTTTGACGCGCCGGTCGCCTTCCTGCCGCTTGTCGTACAACCCCGGATAATCGTAGATCTCCCGTTCACCCGGTCCCAGGTTCTGTTTGCTCGGAACATTCACTTTCAGGTCGGTATTGGGTATTTCAAAATTGTAGTCGCTCAGGGCATATTTTGCGGCCCGGATTTCTTGCGCCTTTTCAAGGCCGGTAATGACATCTCCGGCGCGCACGCGGTCGGCGCCGATGTGGAAACGTGCGGTATCCTGCTTGGGGCAGGGGGCGTTTGCCTGGGGCGAATCGGCCAGGATGAGGGTATGCCTGCCATCCGCATGCTCGAAGAAGAAATGGATCCCTTCTTCTTCCAGAAGACGGGCGATGAAGTTGAAATCCGTCTCCCGGTACTGCACGCAGAAATCCCTTTTGTCATAACTGCCCTGGAGTTTCAGCTTGTAGTCGGAAAAACCCTTTTCTTTGAAGATCTTTTCCACAATGTCCGGTACGGAAAGATTCTGGAATATCCGTGAATCCGCAGTCCGGGTGAGCAGCCAGGGCCAGGGTACCATCGTCGCATGGTAATGGGCGAAACGGGAATCGGTTCCCGTTTCGCCTCCGCCCTGTCCCTGCGCAAAGCGGGATACGATGCCGTTGAAGTAACGTTTGCTTTCGTCGGCAAGAATCACCGATATGGTAACGCTTTTCCCGATGATACCCGCAAAAGAGATGTCATGTTTTTCCGAAATCAGGGTAAGGTCGAAGTTGAAAAGACGCGAAATGCCTTCCTTCCCCCCAAAGCCGGCAAGCAACAGAACATCTTTGCCAAGCGGAGTATTGATAGCAATGAGTCTGTTATCCTGAGAATAAGACATGGCTTGTCATCCTTGTTTATAAGACATGGTGAGAAAAACGCCAGCAATTATCATCCTTTTCAGAATTCATCAATTTTGCGATTTTGTCAAACACAATGTCTTTATGCCTCCCATCGGCCTGCCAGCCGGCACAGCGGTGCTGCAATGGCCTGAAAGCGGGCAAGACGGACAATGTCCTGATTGAGAAAAGAAAGCAGCGGCATCAGTCCGGCATCCAGGATGGTTTCGGCAGCGCGCTGCGTGAGCAGCGTCTCGGCGCAGGGCAGGAGCTTCGATCCGGCATCGTCTTTGCGCAGGTAAAGCGGCAGATTGCTTATTTCAAGAGGATCACCGGGTCTGAGCCGCCAGCCGTTCAGGCTGAATGCCTGGCCAAGAAGCAGCGCACAGGCGAAAGCGGAATTCCCCCACAGGCAGGCCTCGTGATCCAGAGAGGAAGGCATTTCCTCGAAATCAAACGCTTCAACCGGCTCGGTGTCGGCGCCATATGGCAGCCGCAGCAGGAAGCGGGGAAGGACAAGGCCAAGATATGCGGCTTCGGGAAGCTCTCGAAGCGTCTGCCAGGCCCGCACCTCCCCGGGATTTGCGGATTGGCCCCGGTCATCCGGATCCGGCGTCTTTGCAAGCAGGGTCCGGCATACCATTTTGTCGCTGGCTGCAGCGATAAAAGGTGCTCCGGACGCCCTGGCGATTTTTGCGATCCGGCTCAAAAAGTCGATATCTGCAAGGCTTTTCTCAAAATAATAGTTGCCGATCAGCACTGCCCAAGGCTCCGCGCCGGGGGTCTCCATAGTCTGTTCTACAAGAAGCCGGTACAGGCCGGATGAACGCAGGTTTTCAGAAGCCCTCAAATCCGCCGCCAGTTCCGCTTTGGATATGTCCAGCAGATAGACTTTTAGCTGGGCGTCGGTCTCCAGTCTAAATACGAGAAAATGGAGCCCTTTCCAGGCCGCTTCCAGGGACATAACATCGGGCTGATGTAAAATCATGCGCATCAGTTCCCCGGCGGCGGCATCCCCGGCAGCCGTCATTTCCACCTGCCGGGGATGGGGACCGGATACCAGATGCGGCCTGACAATGTCCTGCGGAAACGACTGCCATTCGGACGGTGGGGCGCCGCCGGCTTTTACCGGCTCCTGAGGTGTTTGTGAGATGATTTGGTCCAGGAGATCGCCGGAAACAGGTTCGGATTCTTTCGGCTGCGCAGGTGCTTCAGAGGAAGACTTCTGGCCCTTTAGAGCGCCGGCAACGGCAGCGAAGGTAGCAGGGTCTTCGATGCTCTCCCGGGCGTCCTTTAACGCCTGGAACACGTCAAGGCGCTCATAGAGATGATCCGGATGAAAATCCTCCAGTCCGGAAAAACGGATGCTGACCAGGGATGCGGCTTTCCCGGGTGCGGGCAAGGTCAAACCGATCCCGAGTTTTGCCATCACCGCATCGAAATTATCCCGATCCACCCGGATTGGCCGTTGATTCGTCCATCCGGCGTCCGATGGAGCAATACCGCGACTTGCCCGGCCGCTGAAGTCCCCCAGTACGAGGATACGAAAAGGGTCTTGCGGGTCCGGGGCTTCAAGCGCCTTTTCCATGTCTGAGACCAGATTGAACTCAGGTTTACCGAAAGTGATCGGTTTTTGCATCGTTTTATCTCCTGTTGCGGGCGATCACGATCTGACCGGATACCGGCGCGCCGTTCTCCTTGCGCAGGATTGCCGATGAGACGGCATGCATGTCAAGGCCGGCGCTTTCAAGCGCGCCCCGGACATAGTCTCCGGCGTGGGAATACCTGCCGTGGGGATTCAGCAGGAAGGTTCTGGTTTCATCTCCCGCATCCTCCAGGGTGAAGGCCAGAAAGCCGCCGGTTTTCAAGGCTCCGGCGGCGGCCTTGAAAACCGGCTCCAGTGCGCCGAAATAGCACAGGGTGTCCGCGGAGGCGATGACATCGAATAGCTTGGATTTTTGTTCCAGAAACCCCGTCAGCTCGGCCTGAATCAGCTCATCATAAGCATTTCGCCCCATTGCCTTGGTCAGCATGCCGGCGGAAAGATCGACGCCGGAAAGATAGCGGGCGTAGGGTTTGAGAAACGGGGCGCACAGCCCGGTTCCGCAGCCGGCATCCAGAATATCAAGCGATGCCGCCGGTGCGGGAAGCGCGGCGGCGAGGGCCGCGTGAAGAAGGGTCGGCGCCCTGTAATCAAGATTGGCCAGCAGGTGGGCGTCGAAGCTGTCCGACAAATCATCAAACACCTGTTCTATGTAGTGGTTTGGAGCCCTGTCCGGGGCACCCTGGCCCAGGCAGGCGGCCTGAAGAAAAAGGATCACCGGATTTCCCGGATCCTTGCAGAGCCATTTATCAAACACGTCCGCGGCATCTTCGCGGCGGTTTGCCTGGACACAGGTTCGGGTCAGGCCCAGCCACGCGGCGGTGTAACCCGAATCAAGAATGATGGCTTCCCGGTAGGCGCTGATGGCGGTATCCGGATCGCCTGTTTTTCGCAGCGCATTGCCCAGGTTGCAGCGAAATTCGGCTGAATGCGGGGCCAGGGCGATTGCCCGGTAATAGGCCTGGAGCGCTTCCGCCGAGCGGTTCCGGGCCATGAGCAAAACGCCCAGATTGTTGTAGGCCGGGCCGTGGTCAGGATTCAGGGCGATGGCCCTCCGGTAACAGGCTTCCGCCGCCTCGCCTTTTCCCAGACCCTCCAGCACGTTCCCCAGATTGTTGTGGGCGTCGGCATTGTCGGGAGAAAGGGCGATGATGCGATTGATCAGCCAGGCCGCTTCTTCATAGCGGTTTTGCTGATGGCGGAGAAGGCCAAGAAAGTGCAGGGCGTTTAAATTCTCCGGTGCGGATTCCAGGATGCGCCCATAAAGCAGCCCTGCTTCAGGCAAATATTTTGCCTTGTGGAGTTTCAGCGCCAGGTGAAGCGCCTCATCGATTTCAAGGGCCACCCGGGGCGATTTTTCGCTGTCTTTTTCCGTCATCATCGAAATGCTCGCCTGTGTTACGACATCGAAAAGTTAAGCTGCTTGCAAGACCCGCGGCAGCGCCGCCCGGGCCGTCACCAGAAGCCCTGCCACCGGAAGTCCCATTTCTTTTCTGAGCTCCGCGTTCACAATGGATTCCAGTTTCAGGCCTGATCCGCAAACGATACGGCTGATGTATTTCTCCGGGTGGCTGTATCGCCCCAGCGGGTTGAGGCGATAGGTCCCGGTCATTGAAGTCCCGGCATCGGGTGCGCGCTCAACCGTGAAAATAAAATGCCCGCCCGGACGCAGGGCTGCTGCTGCGGCTGACATGACGCAGCTCAGATCACCGAAGTAGCAGAGGGTATCCGCGGAGACGATCAGATCATAGGCACGTTTCCGTGCGCCGATGAACGCCGTCAGTTCCGCCTCGGAAAGAAAATCATAACACCCGGTCGTCTCCGCCCGTTTCAGCATTCCGGGGGAAAGATCCACGCCTTCCAGCCTTCCGGCAAAGGGTCGCAGTCCGGGGCCGCACAGTCCGGTGCCGCAGCCGGCATCCAGTACGAGCAGTTCGCCGGCCGGCATTCCGAGCGCCGTTGCCACCGCCCCCCCGATCAGCTCCGGTGCGCGATACTCAAGCTGTTCCAGGCGCGCTTCGAAATGCCCGGCGAAATTATCGAACACCTGTTTGACATAGTCATCCGGAGCCCGCTCCGGAACCTTCTCCCCCGAGCAGGCGGCAAGCAGGTGCTGTGCCACCGGATTGCCCGGCTCCTTTTCAGCCCACTCCCGAAAAACGGTTGCCGCCTCTTGGGTCCGTCCCATGCAGGAATAAGCAATGCCGAGCATGCGCTTGCACCCCGGATGGTCGGGATTCAGCACGATGGCCTGGGAATAGTAGGCGACGGCCTCCCTAATCTTTCCCTGCCGGCTCAGCAGATTTCCCATGTTCTCAAAGGGGCGGAAATCCTCCGGATCGATCTGGATTGCTTTTTGATAGGCCGTTTCCGCATCCGTTTCCGCCCCTTTTGCCCGCAGAACGGTCCCAAGATTGTTATGTGCGCCGGCATGTCCGGGATCAAGTGCGATGACCCGCCGGTAGCAGGATTCGGCTTCGGAAAGAAGGTCGAGCTCCCGGTAGACATTGCCGAGATTGTTGCCGGCGTCGGTGTATCCGGGCGAAATTTTCAGCGACTGCCGGATCAAACGGATCGCTTCCCCGGATCTGCCGCGCTGATGCTGCAACACACCCAAAAAATGCAGGGCCTGCGGGTGGTCGGGGATGGCGGCAAGGATTTTTTCATACAGGCTCTGAGCCTCATCCAGTGCGGATCGCCGCTGAAGCCCCACAGCAATCTGGATCGCCTGATCAATTGAAAGGCGATTCGGGGAAAGCCGTTTCGGCGCCTTGGCGCAGGCTTTTTTCTTTCCTTTGTGATGGGGGTTGCCCATGTGAATTAACCGTACCCTCCTCTGGCAGCTACTTGATGTCGTAAACAAAGCCGTCCCCATCCACCGATACCGTCACCTGGCTTATCGGTTCTCCCGCAGCCATCCGGCTCAGCAGTTCTCTGCTGAGCTCCGGCATCAGGGTGTGGGACAGGATGTGGTCGATGTTTCTGGCGCCGCTGTCCACCTCGGTGCAGCGGCGGGCAATGGATTCAACCACATCATCGCCGTAAGAAAGGGCCGTGCTGCGGTTCTCTCGCATCCGTTTTACCACTTTGTTGAGTTTGAGCCGTGTGATAAAGCGCAGGTTTTGATCGGTGATGGGATAATAGGGAATCACCTTCAGTCGGCCCAGGAAGGCCGGTTTGAAATGTTTCTGCAGATCGGAACGCAGGGTTTCGGCAAGGGTTTCGGGATCCGGCTTTGTCTCCTCGTCGGCGCAGAGCTTCATGATCGTATCGGTACCCAGGTTGGAGGTGAGAATGATCAGGTTGTTCTTGAAATCGATGCGTCTGCCTTCACCGTCTTCCAGCGTTCCCTTGTCAAATACCTGATAAAAGAGCTCCATGACATCGTTGTGGGCTTTTTCCACTTCATCTAGGAGCACGACGCTGTATGGCCTGCGCCGCACCGCCTCGGTGAGCACGCCGCCTTCCCCGTACCCGACATATCCGGGGGGGGACCCCTTGAGACCGGAAACGGTGTGGGCCTCCTGATATTCGGACATATTGATGGTGATGACGTTTTCCTCCCCGCCGTACAACAGGTCGGCCAGGGCCAGGGCGGTTTCTGTTTTTCCGACACCGCTCGGGCCCACCAGCATGAAAACGCCGGTGGGTTTGGACGGATCCTCAATGCCGGCATGGGCGGTCTGGATGGTTTGGGCCATGGCGCGGAGGCCATGGTCCTGGCCGATGATCCGCTCGGCCAGCAGTTTATCGAGATTGAGCACGGTGGTGATTTCATCGCGCAGCATCCGGCCCGTGGGAATGCCGGTCCAGCCGGATATCACCTCTGAAACGGTGTCCGAGTTGACGGATATATGAACCAGGGGATTATCGGCCTGGACTTCGATAAGCTCCGCCTCGGCCGCTTTGAGCGCTTCCTGTTTTTCCGGCAAAACCGGGGCGGCCGGATCTTGTTGGTGCGTTTCCAGAATCTCCTTTTGCGCGGCGAAGATTCGGCCTGCCACTTCCATTTCCGCCTTCCATTTTTTATCCAGCGCCTCGAGCTGTTTTTCGGTTTCCGCCCGCTGAATTGCCAGCGCGTCTATCCGCTCCGAATGGTTCTGGCCCATCAAAGCCTCTTTTTCCAGAAGCTTGGTTTCCCGATCGATTTGTCCCAGCCGCCGGGTGGCTGCTTCAACGGCCGGCGGGCTGGTTGTCAGCCCGATGGCGACCCTGGCGCAGGCGGTATCCAGCACGCTGACCGACTTGTCCGGCAACTGTCTTCCGGTGATAAAGCGATTGGAAAGATGCACCGAGTCCCGCAGCGCCCCGTCGGTGATCATGACCTTGTGATGGTTTTCAAGAAAGGGGGACATGGCCCGCATCATGACCATGGCGGTTTCTTCATCCGGTTCTTCCACTTTTACCACCTGGAAGCGCCGGGCCAAAGCCGCGTCCTTTTCAAAATATTTTTTGTATTCCGCCCAGGTGGTGGCGGCAATGGTACGCAATTCCCCCCGGGCGAGCGCGGGCTTGAGGAGATTGGCCGCATCCCCGGCGCCGGCGGATCCGCCGGCGCCGATCAGGGTATGAGCCTCGTCAATGAACAGGATGATCGGCACCGGCGAGGATTTGACTTCCTGGATGACCTGCTTGAGTCTTTCCTCAAACTCCCCCTTAATGCCGGCTCCGGCCTGCAGAAGCGCCAGATCCAGGGTGTGGATGGCGACGCCCTGAAGCGGCGGCGGCACATCGCCTTCGGCAATCCTCAATGCAAACCCTTCCACCACGGCCGTCTTTCCAACCCCTGCTTCACCGGTAAGAATCGGGTTGTTTTGGCGGCGGCGGATAAGAATATCCACCATCTGGCGGATTTCAAAATCGCGCCCGAGAACCGGGTCGATCTGCCCTTTTTTCGCTTTTTCGGTCAGATTGACGGTGTACTGCATAAGGGCCTGCCCCTTGCCGCGGGCAACCGGCCCCGGTCCGGCGGCGGGTCCTTCCGCGGCTCTTGCCATCGCTTCACTGTCCTCGGCAGAACCTGCGGTTAAATCGGCAAAGGCGTCTTTCAAGGTTTCCACGGAGATTTTTTTAAACAGGGGAGCGCCTGAAATAAGCCCTCTTGCCGTATCGGGGTTGGAAAGAAGCGCAAGTAAAATGTGGCCGGAGCGGATGGCGGAAACTTGAAAATCCACCGATGCGACCAGCCATGCCTCTTTGATCATCTGCGGGATTCTTGGGGAAAGGGCGGGGGTGCGGGCGTTGCCTGTCTTGAATTTTTCGATCACGCCCGTCAGATCCCCGATCAGATGGGACTCGTTGATTTCAAAATACCTTAATATTTTCTGAAAATCCGTGTCCTGAAAATCCAGAAGCTTGATTAAAAAATGCTCCAGCTCCACATCATAATGGGTGTGGGACAGACAGAGGCCGGCCGCGGATTCAAGACTTTTGCGGCAGGCGGTGTTCAATTTTCCGATCAGGGACTTGAGATTCGAGGTGGCCATAAGGAAAACTCTCCATTTTTGTTACCGGTTAAGTGGTTGGGTGGATCCGCTTTTAGCTTCAATGCCGGGTTCTTCAAAGGTGATATAAGGGTCTTCTTCGTGCGTGTAGCCGGGGCTTTGAATCCAGGTCGACCATCCCAGCAGCGGGGCGACGGGCGCGCGCGCGCCCAGAACGCAGGGCGGCACCTCCTGCCGCTTTAAAATGACACGGACGTCAAATTCATATTCAATGCCGACCATATAGCGCACCAGCGAAAAAATGGGAGTCATCAGATTCCCCGTGGGCAGGAAGCGAAGAAATGACGCCAGATCCATGGGACCCAGATGGACGCGGAATTTGGTCAGGCACTCCCAGACAAAACTGCCGCAGACGGCATCCATGCCAAGCTTTGCGTTTGCCGCGCCGATGTGCGTCTGATCCTCGGGGGCCAGGGGAATCTTTCTTTCGATGAATTGTTCTACGGATACCCGTGTGCCGGAATAATACCCCACGGCAGATTCGATTGCGACAGCCGATGGTATGCCGCGCGATAAAAGCCCGCTGTAAAAGGAAAGCGATTCCTCGGGCAGGCCGATGCGGCCCCGGAGGCCTTTGGTGCCGAGGCCTGAAAGACTTAACAGATAGCCGGAAAGCTTGTCTGCGGCGCCCGGAAGGTAGGTTGCCGGGAACTGGTGTTTTTTCCAGGCCAGGTAAAAAAGCGAGACGAGCCGGTGGTGAAAGATATCGAAAAAGGCGGCAAGGGCAGTGTCTTTCTCGCGTCTTCGGGCAATCGCCAGTTCGGTATACCAGTGCGGCAGAACCCCGGAGGGGCCGATCAGGCCCATGAAGGCGATCTCCATGCGGCTGGGCCCTTTCTCAGCGCCGGGAGCAAGGCTTCCGATATCGCTCGGGGGAAACGCCATTGCCGGTTTGACGGAAAAGCGCACGGCTTCCTGGCGCGGATTCAGGGTCTGACCCAAGGGCATTCTGTCAGGGGAGAGCTTCTCGAGAAGGTCCACCGCCTTGAAAAAGGAAAAGGAATAGAATTCCTTGAACAGGCGTTCTTCTATAGGAGAATTCGATTGCCGCTTCTCGGAGCCCACGCTTTGAACACCTCTTTTTTCTGGATGGTTTTGGCCACCATCTGGCTGAAAGAATTGACGGATACGTACTGTCCGAGAAATCGCTCCAGAATGGCGGCAAACAGATAAATTCCGGTTCCGACGTACTTGTCCTCATCAAATTCGATGGTGACCTGAATTCCCCGGCCGATGGACTGGCCCATCCGCCTGGTGACATACCGCGATGTCAAGCGGCTGATCCCGCTGATCTGCTGCCGGGTTGCGGGAGAATCGTCAAAATCGTAAAGGCCGAGAATTTCCCGAAGCGCCTCCTCGCCGCCTTCGACGATGGACAGATAGTTCAGCGACAGATGCGAGATCAGGCGCCAGTGGAGTGATCCGCCCAGGGACGGCCGCCGGGTCGGGGTCGGCTTCATGATGCCGGAAATTTTTACCAGGGGAGCTGCCATTTCCAGATCGAAATCGCCTTCCGGGGCGCCGAAAGGGAGCCTGGACGGCAGATCCCGGTTCGTGCAGGTGGTATGGAGCGTCAGAATCTCAACGCCCGGATCGGCCGGTTGGAAATTCAGATCGGTGAAGGAAAGATAAACTTCCGTGCCGTTGTCTCCTTTTTTCCCGGACTCCCGCCGCTGGATATTCCAGTATGCCTGCCGGCTTTTGGCCTCCGCCTCGCTCAGGTGATGCCGGATGGAATAAAAAGGCCTGTAATCAAAGGTTTCATCGACTTTGCCGGCCCCGGATGCCGTCACCCGGTCGACAGTGAAAACCTCCGTGGCTTCCTGCCTCCGGATGTCAGGCACCACTCGGTACTCGGTCCGGCGCTGCTCCACGCGGATGGGTTCGGCGATCTTTGTAAACAGGTTTATGGCGGGCGCCGCGTTGAGGCAAAACGTATCAGGTGCGATCACGAGATTGGATTTTGCGGTCCGGTTCAAGTAAATCCAGATATCGAGCGTGTCGCCGATCGAAGCGTCCTTTAACGCGTCCAGCCCGGACAGGTCGAAAAAAAGAAATTTTTCAGGAAAACAGAAATACTCGAACAGCAGCCGGTAGCCGGGAAACGAGCGTTTTGGAAACGGCAATGCCGATTCGTCTTCCTCAAAGCCAACCGCGCCGATCGGGGCGGGAGAAAGCAAAATGCGGCGGGGGTTTGCCGCGTTTCCGGCGGGTTCGCATTCCACTCGGCAGACATTGTTGAACAGAAGCTCGTAAAGATGAAAAACGTGCTGATGCTGGCCTTGAAGATAGAAACGAAGGCTTTTCCAGGCGAGCTTGGAAAAAGGGATGTTGTTGGCGGCCCTGAGTTGAATGTAGATGGCCTGCTGGGCGTCTTTTATGAGCATCCTCGGATCCCTTAGCCCTGCTGCGGCCACTTCCACGGGCCAGATCTCAACGGGCTGGCAGGTCGTGAACTGGCAGGAAATGCCGAAAACAGGCTTGGAGTAGAGCTTTGCTCCCAGTTCGATCCGGTAGCCGGCCTCGGAGATGTTCTGCATCATGGGCTCGAATCTGGCGATGGTCAGCGACGGTACGGGGTTGTTGTAATGGGGGTAGATGACATTGAACAGCGATTGGGTGATTTCCGGGAAATCGTCGTCGATTTTTTTGTGAATGCGGCCGCTGATAAAGGCGAAGGCTTCAATCAGACGCTCCGTGTGCGGGTCCGCCGACTTGTCGTGTTCAAGGAGCAGGCGGCCGGCGATCTTGGGGTATTTTTCGGCGAACTCAGCCCCCATCTGACGGATAAAGCTCAATTCCTGTTCGTAATAATTCAGCAGCGCGTCATCCATAGGCCTACTTTAAAATCGAATAATTGCTTCGGTTCAAATCAAAACTCGTGTCAAAGGTCACCGGCTCCGTGATGGGATTAACTTCCAGAACCGCGGTGATCCGGAACCCCAGATCCCGGGAGTTTGCAGCCCGGGAATCAATATGCACCGTCACATTTTTCAGCCGCGGTTCAAACCGGGAGATGGTTTTCTCGATTTCCAGGCGAAGTTGCGATCTTACCGAAACGTTTCCCGGGTTCCGGCTGGTGTAGTCCGGCAAGCCGTACACGAAAAGGGAATTGTTGACCTCCCCGCAGGAAGCCGGGGGAACCAGGATGTGGCGCCTGGCATTGAGAAGGTTTTCCAGATCCCTTGCGACCGTATCCCTGATTTGTCCGATTGAAATGCGTTCCTGAACAGGCTCGCGCGAAATGCCGGGCGCCTCATCGATGAGCCTGTCCAGGACGGACATTTGGACATTGACGAAATTATCCATTATAAGGCTTTGTTTTTCGCGATACTGAACTTGTACGGGATTACCGCATCTTTTGAACCATCACTTTTTTGCGGCGTGTAGTCGAATTCGAATTCCGCGAAATTGAGGGAGAAGTTTTCCGTAATTCTGGCATCTCCGCCGCTGCCGCCACTTTGGATGGAAGAAATGATACAATCTTTCATGATCATCTTGATGTATTCCACAGCCTCTTTTCCGCCTACCTTTCGAAGCGTCAGCGTTGCTTCGGCAATGTGCTGGCCGGTGGCCATGGCACCTATCAGTTTCGGCGTGGCTTTATCGACATATTTTGTGATCTGAAGATCATGAAAATCGGCCTTTCCGGATCCGCCCCCGCTGCCCACATGGCTGGTGGCGGACTGGGTACCGCCCCAGCTCCAGGAAAGCACATCGATTTCGTCCTTGTGCTTGTCAACCTGGGACTCCCCTTTGATATCACTGATCTTTATGAACATGTCTACTGCCATATCGCTACCTCCATCTATACGGGACTCCATCGAGTCGTGGTTGAATGTTGTTGAAGCGTGCGTAATACCGATCCTTTTTTTTGTCTTTTATCCTGCTGATATATCACCTCCTTTTGGCTCCTGATGGAAAAATCATCCGCTCAAATCATTTCGCGGGCGGCGGCAGATCCGCAACCAGCCGCAGCGAAACGCTCAGTTCGTCAAGCTGGTAATGGGGTTTTAAAAACGCGACAGCCCGGTATGCGCCTGTTTTACCCGGTATTTCACTGACATCCACCCGGGCCTCGCGAAGCGGATATTTGGCTTTCATGTCCTGACTGGCGTCATCATCGCCAAGGGTGTAGTTGGCAATCCAGGAGTTCAGAAACGTCTGGGCATTGGCACGGGTCATGAAGCTGCCGATCTTGTCCCGCATCATGGACTTGAGGTAATGGGCGAATCTGGAGACCGCAAGGATATACTGGAGCTGGGAAGAAAGCCTGGCGTTGGCGTTTGCGGAATCGGTGCTGTAGAGTTTCGGCCGGTTCACCGTCTGCGTGCTGAAAAAGGCGGCATAGTCGGTTCCCTTGCAATGCACGAGCGGCACAAATCCAAGATCCGCAAGCTCCTTCTCCCGCCTGTCGGTGATGGCGATTTCGGTGGGGCATTTGAGGGCCACATCCCCCTCATCGGTGTTGAATGTATGCACGGGCAGGCCCTGAACCAGGCCTCCGCCTTCCACACCCCGAATGGCGGCGCACCAGTGGTATTTGGCGAATGCCTCTGTCAGGCGGGTTCCCAGGGCATAGGCGGCATTGCCCCACAGATACTTGCCGTGGTCGGTGCCGTCCACCCGCTCTTCATATTCAAAGGCTTCCACCGGCACATTCGCCTTGCCGTAGGGGAGACGCATCAGGATATGGGGCATTGCCAGCGCCACATACCTGGAATCCTCGGAGTCCCGGAAGGATTTCCACTTGGCGTAATCCACGCTCTGAAATATTTTTGTCAGATCCCGGGGTTCCCCCAGTTCGGTGAAACTGTCGAAATTGAAAATCTCGGGTGCGGCCGCCGATAAAAACGGCGCGTGGGCGGCGGCGGCCACCTGTGAGATTTTCTCCAGCAGGGACAAATCCTGGGGATGCTTTCCGAATTCATAGTCTCCGATCAGAGCCCCGTAAGACGCGCCGCCGAACATGCCGAATTCCTCTTCGTAGATTTTCTTGAACAGGGTGGACTGATCGAACTCGGCGGCTTTTTCCATGTCCTTTAACAAGTCTTTCTTGGACACGTTCATGACCCTGAGTTTGAGCTTTTCGCCGGTTTCACTCTGCTGGACCAGATAGGACAGGCCTCTCCAGGAAGCCTCGAGTTTTTGAAAATCCGGATGGTGCAGGATTTCGTTGAGCTGGTCGGAAATCAGGGCGTCGATGGCGCTGATTCTGGCCGTGATCATGGCTTCGGTATTCTTGGAAACCGTGATGGCCCCGTCCATGATCTGGGAAACGAATTCACCGATGACATCCTTTGCAAACTCCCGCTGACTCTCCTCCCGGGCAAGGCGTCCATCTGAAATGATCTTGTCCAGGAGACCTGTTTCTTCCCCGGCCGCCGTTGCGGGTGCGGCTTGCGCCTGGACTTGCTGTTCTTTCTCTGCCATCTGGCCCTCCTTTATTCTTTATTGGATTCGTCTCTTTTTTTGTCCACGCCGGCTTCCTTGCCGAGTTTCTCCAGGGAATCCGTTTTGGATATGATATCCTGAAGCATTTCATCCAGTTTATCGTTTCCATCCAGCTTGCTCAGCAGTTCGGAAAGCCTGCCCCTTGCATCCACAAGCTTTCGCAGCGGGTCCACCTGCTTGGCAACCTGCTCTGGATGGAAATCGTCCAGGGATTTGAACCGGAGCTCAACCGCCAGCTGGGTGCCGTCATCGGTGAGCTTGTTGTCCACCCTGTAAGCGAGCCTGGGTTTCATGCCGGCCAGGACATTGTTGAAATTGTCGCGGTCGATTTCAACGAATTTTCTTTCCTTCATTTTTGGAAGCGGTTCATCGGGTTTTCCGGACAGATCCGCCAGTACGCCGACCACAAACGGGATTTCCTTCATTTCAATTGCATCTCCCACTTCCACGTCATAGGTGATCTGGACCCTGGGAGATCTCACCCGGTCAAGGGTGTGCTGCAAACTTTCTTTGGCCATTGTCATCCTCCTTTTTGATTCTGCAAAAAATAACGTTCGGTTTCGGTATCAAACATTTTATCACTGCTTGTAATCGATTGCCTTTGTGACGTCGAGGGTGCAAAGTCGCGTCATCAGCTCCCTTGCCCGCTGCAGATCTTCGTCGGAAGCGCCTTCAGCCGTAAGACACTGGTACAGGGTCGCCAGTACATCCGCAATCCAGATGGGAGACTCCCACTGGGCAAGGTGCAGTTCCTCAACCAGCGCATTCAAAGACTCCGCCATGGGTCTGGCCAGATCATGGCGCCCGGCGTTCAGGCAGAGTTTGGCCATCAGGATGCGGAAATTTGTTTTTTCCCGCACGGATTGCGCGCTGCATGAAGCCCCGAGCAGTTGTTCCAGAGCCTGTTTGATGCCGGATGTCTTGAAAGTTGATAAGGCCTCCCGCCAAGCCGCCTCTTCAATGCCGGAAGATCCCAGCATCCGGTTCACCCGGTAGTCGCCGCCGGGAACCCGAAAGCCGGGTGCATCCGGAGGCGGCGGTGCCGCATACGGCGTCCGAAAATCGGGTAGTTGCGCTTCGGGCGCTGATTTCCGGACCGTTTCCGGCGTTTCCTGCATTGCATCCGGTATTGGGTCCGGCTCCAGCATCTTTTTTTCTTTCAAGATTTTTGAAACGAGAAGCGCGCAGTCTTCTATGGATGTTTTCAATTCGTTCAGCCGTGGCGCCTCCCGGCCGAATTTTTCATCCACGGTTTCATCAAGGCGTTTAAATGCATCCACGCACGCCGTCACATCATCGGAGAGCTTCCGGTAAAAGGCATTCGAGGATAGGGTCACTGCATTGTCGAATTCCTCGGCGGACAATTTCCCCTCCGCGATCAAATCCGCCCGCGCGCGCCGCCTGCCTTCATCCACCTCGCCGTTTGCGTTCCGGATGTCTTTTTCGGCGCCCACCTGCCGGGATTCCTGCCACTTCATCCAGGAGTATCCGGCTGTGGTGCGATCCGTGACGGGAATCTGCTTGATCGGCAGCCAGAGTTTTTCATTCAAAAATTCAAGGGGTCCGATCCGGTACTCCAGATCGCCTTCCTCGATCCGGGGATAAAGAGGATCCCAGAAATCCTGTAAAAACCCCGTAATGATGTTGAGCCCGGCGGCGACGCCGGCAAAGCCTTCGGTATTGGCGAGCGCCTCCACCAGAAAGGCCGCGACCTGCAAGTCCTTGGTTTTGCTGGCAAGGGCATCTCCGGCAAGGGCGATGATCTTCTTCCAGTCGGCGGTTTTAATGTCCCGCTGCCAGTCCCCCCGGTCCAGCGGATCATCGGCCCTTCTGGCTTCTTTCAGTTCTTCAAATACGGCCGAGTAGCGAATGTCTTCGCCCGCGGGATTGTCGCCCGGAATCGGCGCCATAATGGCTTTCATGTCAATGGCCATGTTCACGTCCCCGTTATGATTTCGTTATGGATGAACCGTCTGCGGAAGGTGGCGGACTGCACTGCAACTGACGGATTTCCAGCAGCGCCGTGTCCGTCTCCCCGATCTGCAGCACCTGTTGCCCCGCGCCCCTGGCAAAGGGCCCGCCGATTGCCTCCCAGTCCGTCATCTGACCGAGTCTGACCCGCTCGTTTTCATGGGATGAAGAGGCGGCGTAGAGAACCGGCAGATAGCAGTTCAGGGTAAGTCCGCTCCATGCCGTGACGGTTGCCGGAATCCAGAGAAGGTCCATCAGCGTTTTCGGCGGGGAAACGATCATCTCCCGGATCGCTGTAAAGGGAATCCAGATGTAGCGGTCATGCACAAAGGCTTCCAGAATGCATGACAGCCGGCTGTCCGTATTGCTGATGCCGGCAAAAGGCGTTTGATTCAGGGTTCCTGAAACGGTAATGCCAAGGGCGCCTGTTTTCTCGAAAAGACGCTTTGCTTCCTCCAAGGCGCCTGCAGTGATACTTTCCAGCGCCGACCAGTAAATATCAAGCCACGGGGGGGCTTCGGTCAAAAAGGCGGGACGGCGGTCAAGCGCAAGCACCTCCGTTCGCTCCTTTTCGGCATGGATGAGGTTCCGGTAAACCTGAACCCCGGTTTCCCTTTTCGGGTCCTGCGTGCAAATAGCATCCAGATGGCGCGCCGCCTTGTCCCATTCGCCGCAAAAACAAAGCACCTGACACAGGGTCGTCCGTTTGCCCAGGTCGGCCGGAGCAGCCTTGACTTCTTGAACCAGTTGCCGGCGGGCTTCCGTCAGTTTCCCCGCTTTGATCAGTTCCGCTGTCGTCATGAGAAGAACCTCGTTTGTTTGAATGGATGCCGGCCTTACGGCATGTTAACGCCGACAGACCATAAACGAATAAAATCCTGTACCATCAGAGGCCGCCGAAAAACCGCCAGATAGGTGGCGTTCAGAACGCCGCCAAGAAAAGCCGCATTCGGCATGGCGCCGTCCTTCTGCTGCTGCTCGGTCAGTGTGGCATGCCAGAGGCCGGCTGCCGCGACTGGATCCTTGCAGTCGTCGGCATCGAATACGGCCATGAATTCCGGTTCAGCAGCAGGATCAATACCCGGTTTCAATGCGGTTTCCGACCGCAGGTCGCCGGCGGCCGGATGCAATGCTTCCCTGCGCTGCCGGGCTTCGGTCTCAATTTCGGACCACTGCCGGGCCGGGCCGGGAATCCTTCGGATCTCCGCTGCCATCTGTGAAATATCAATATATCGCTTGGTCGCCAGATATTCCATCTGCATCCAGGTTTTTTCCAGGGCAAACGGCAATAGCGGCAGGTGCCGCCGCCAATCCGGCAGAAGCCCCGCGCCCATGACAACCAGGGGATACGGGCGGCCGATGGTGTCCAAGCTGTCCCTGCCCACGCCGCACAGCAGAAAATCTTTTTGCGGCCCCCTGGACCAGAACCGCCAGGAATAAATGTCCGAAGGATTCCCGCGGCCGGCGGAAACCTGGCGGTAACCGCTTTCGACCCATCCCGAAAAAGCCTGAAAAAACGGGTCTCCGGCTCCGACGTTAAAATAATCCCCTGCCACGGGATGTTTGCCGAAAGCGGCCCATTTCCAGGCCGGCGCGGAATTCAGCGTTCCCAGCATAAGGCGGCGTTCCTTGGCACTTTCGGTATATCCGGGGCTTTGGCGGTGACGGGTGGATGGGCTTTCGGCGCATTTGACGATTTGGACGCCGCCATCGCCTTTTTGTAAAAAGCAATCACCGGTTCCTGGCCCTCGATTTGATAATTGACCTGGATGTACTGGACATTATCGCGTTTCAGCGCCGCTTCGAATTCCGGGAAATCCCTTGGGTACCAGCGCCTCGTGCCGGCGCCGAAATCGTTGAGAAACAGGGGCAATCCCATACTCCCGCCATATCTTTTGGTCAGTGTCATTGCGCCGATCTCAATTTTGAAGACAACGTCGCTGCAGGTCTGGGAAGTCCAATCAAAAACCTTCCGCACCGGATAGTTCAGGTTGACAAGCTGGGTGGACTTGTCCGCGCACTGAAGCTCCAGGCGGGTCGCCCGGGGCCGGATGCCGGCATCCGGGTTGACGTCGGTGGGCATCCCCTTGATCGTGACGCTCTGGTTGAGAACCGCAGGCGCCTCCACCTGCGGCAAATCCTGTTTGGGGGCCAATGCCTTTTCGGCCAATACCTTTTCCGCCTTCGCCTTTTCGGCCTGTGCCGCCCTGACATCCTTGGTGCCCCGTGTGAAATAGGAAAGAAATTCCGGTTTAAAGGCGATTTCCCGTCCCATCACGGTTTTGGCATAAAACCCTTTGTTGAGGTTCCGGTTGATAAACGGCGCAACCGGCCCTTTTACAAAATCAATGGCGGGGCCTTTTTCTCCCAGGGCGAGCGCATTGATTTCCTCCGGGCTGGTAATTCCCTCGATCTCAACCAGAACTTTTTCCTCCCAGAGTCTGTCAAGGTAACAGGCGGTTTCCCTGCAAACAAAATCCCAGAGCAACTGCCGCGGGCCGGACACCAGATCCCAGAACATTTTGGAGGGGGCGGCGCCGCCCTGAAAGGATGTCTCCATTTCGCGAATTGATTTGTCGGCGGTGACAAATGGTGACGGCGGGCTTGCCGAGTCCTCTGCAAACGCTTTTGCGGCGATCTCGTAGGCATCCTTTCTGGATGCGGCGGCTTTCGTCAGCTCGGAGAGGGCCTTCTGGTAATTTTTCAGGGCCGCGGCAGCCTCCATCCGGGATTCCATGAGTTTGGCGGCGTCCTGGCTGCCGGCGGCTTTTTCCATCTGACCGAGAATGCTCTTTCCCTTTTCCGCGGCCTGGGACAGGATCCCGACCTTTTGCAAGGCCTCCTGGCGGACCGCATCCTGCCTGGCCGCGTCAAAATTATTGACCAGAGCGACCCAGGCCCGGTCCGCATTATCGCCAAAGGGCGCAATCTCGTTTTTTATCCGGTTCAGAAAAGAAAAATAGGGATCCTGACCGGCGGCGATGCGATCGATCACCTTGATCCAGTCCGCTTTTCCGGAAAGCCGCTGAATTCCGCCCGGCACCTGGGCGCCGAATGCTTCCCAGGCATCCAGGTAATTTTTCCGGTAGGTTTTCTGAAATTCCTGCTTTGCGCCGGCGATGGCCAGCGGGTCGGCCATCGCCGTCTCCATTTCTTTTATGTAAACATCGATCGCTTCTTTCCCCTTCAGGGTATAGGCCGGCGGGATGGCGACATCCTTGCGGTCGGCGGGGTCTGCGCCCCAGAAGTCCGCCAGCGTGACGCCGGCAAGGGACGGGTCCGCGTTGACCATGGCGATGAGGCAGGACAGATCGTTTTGCTTCATCGCCAGGAGCTGTTTTATCCAGGTCTGAAGATAGGCGATTTCCTGGTTGACCCGGCCGGGGTCCTTGCGCCAGATCAGATCGTACTGGTAGAGGTGCTCCAGGCCGCCTTGAAGCTCCGGCGCCAGCGGATGGCCCTCATCCCGGGAAAAAGGCGCATATCCGGGTTGCGGCCGTGCCTGGAGCGCGGCCAGGTCCTCGCCTCCGAGACGGCCCTTCAGCAAATTGATGCGCCGGATCAGGTGCGCCAGATGCCTTCCCAGCGTCTGGTCCGGGGTTGAGACGCCAAAGCCGGCCATCCGCTCCGCCATCCGCTTGTCATAGGCGCCCAGAAGATTCTGCTCGAATTGCCTGCAGTAGACATCCTTGATGCGGGATTCCACTTCCAGGCTTTCATTCAGGCCGAACCGGGGGATCCACCAGCCCCGGTTCTGGCTTTCCATCTGAAGAATCGTCTCCCTGAAGCGGTCCATGACGGTGATGTCCGATACCATTTCCCCCTGCAGCACGGGAGGAGAGGTGAACTCGCGCGAAAACTCCTTGAGGATTCGAAGATTCTTGACAAAGGAAAAGCTCAAGAGTCCGCACAGGGCAATGGCAATGGCCACCCAGGCCGTAAGCCCGAGGTTTCGGGTGAGCCGGCTCCACTGGACGGCCCGCAGGGTCGGTGCAAACAGGTTCCGGTCGCCCGGGAGAATCCTGGAGAAGAAATCAAAGAGGAACATCCCCTTGCTCGATCCCGGCAGCACGTCCCTGTCGCCGATAAGTCCGATGGATTTGAGGAAATGCGAGTAGGGGCTGCCCTCCTGACGGCCGCTGCTGAAAAACATGCCTCTTAGAATCGGTGTTTCCTGGTAGGGATTTTCCTGGAACGCGCCCCGGGTAAACGCCGAAAGACCGGATCCGAGTCTTTCAAATTCTTCCGGGAACAGCAGCAGGGCCGGATCCGGCCTGCCGAAGCCGGGCTGGTGCAGAAGCTGAAGCCGGATGTCCTTGAGGCGCTCGCTCATGGTGTGCATGGCGCGCTCGTTAAAGGCGGCGATGTTTGCGGACAGATCGTGATTCAAAAACCCCATGGCCCGGTCAAGGGCCTTTTCCGGCAGGCGTTCGCAAAACTGGGTCATTCCCTGCACCAGATCACATTTGGTGACAAGGACGTAAACCGGAAACTTGGCTCCGAGCACCCGCATCAGCTCGTCCATGCGCCGGCGGATGCTGCGTCCGTCCGATTCAAGGGTTTCGGCGGGGGCCGAAAGAAGCTTGTCCGCGGCAACGGTGATGATCAGGCCGTTCAAGGGCTCGCGCTTTCGGAATTTTATCAGTTGGGTAAGGAATTTTTGCCACTCCTCCTTGTCGCGGCCTTCATCCACCGGAATGGCGTACCTGCCGGCCGTATCGATGATGATGGCCTGCTCGAAAAACCACCAGTCGCAGTTGCGGGTGCCGGAAATGCCCGAGGTCCGGCTGACTTCCGCAAACGGAGAGGAAAGGCGGGCGCTTTTAATGGAAGTTGTTTTTCCGGAGCCGCTTTCGCCGATCACCAGATACCATGGCAGGACATAAAGCGGATTGCCCATTTTCTTCAGGTGAGAGTTGCGCAGGGCATCCATGGCCTCTTTCCAGCGAACCTGAAGCTCCTCTGAGCGCTGCTTGTCCTTGTCCGCCAGGGTTGCGGCATGGGCCGCCTCCTGGTTTATGACCTGCTGGACAAATTGTTGCTCCTGCCTGTGCTGGAGCAGTTTTTTCAGAAACACGATGCCGGCGGCAAGGCCGGCAAGCCCGACAAGGACACAAAACCCCGCCCACCAGGGCCAGCCGAGAAACAGTACCAGACCGAAAACCAGAGCCAGGCAAAGCATCGCGGCACTGACAATCAAAAACACTTTGAGGATTTTCAGAAAAAGCTGTTTCATTTACAGCACCTTAGCAAACAGGTTATTGCCGATATTGCTCAATACGAATTTGTAAATGACAAAGAAAAACAGGTAAAGGGCCACCGGAAAACCCAGGCAGAGCAGGGTGAACAGGGGAAAGCCGGATCTTCGGGGCAAGGCGGCGCCGGAGTCGTCTGCATAGGCTTCCGCGAAAAGTTCGCTTTTCTCCAGGGAGGGCATTCCCGCGGAGGTGCCGCTCAGCAGCTTCAGGTTGGAGCTTTTGAGCTGATCCAGGAGAAATTCGTCTCCCGGGTGGCAGTGGCGGCCGGTAAATCCCATGGCCAGGCACAGATAGTAAACTTCCCGCACATCCCGCTGCTGCAGTCCCACCGTGTTCAGGCGATCAAAGAAAAGCTCGCCCGCATCCGTGGTCTGATAGTACACCCGCTGCAGTTGCTCTGCCTGCCACTTGTTTTTTTCACTCCAGCCGGAGCTTAAAATCGCCTCGTCGATCCATGCAAATACGGCGAACCGCGCCAGGTTGAAATCTTCACCGGAAAAACCGCCGTTTTCACAGATCCGCTGAGTGTTTGAAATGATTCGGTCGATTTCAGCCTTCACCTGTGTATATGCGGGCTGCTTGGCGGGTGCTGTTTTCAGAAAATAGGCGACATAGGCGATAAGCTCCATGAAACAATCCGTTAGGCGCATATATCAAGACCTCCCGACAACCATCAGTTCAACTTTGAGATCCTCCGGCGCTGCATCCCAATAAAGCGCCAGATTCTTTCCCTTTTCCACCCGGCTCCACAGATCGCTGTGGTGATCCATCTGAAAGTAGATGGAAAAGGCCCGGCGGGGCAATTCCTGGGGCGGCAGCATCAGATGCTCCAGTCGGATGCCGGGCAGGGCCCGGGCAATCAGCAGCGGCAATGCTTCCCTGGCGCCGAGTTTGCCGGCGGTTTCCAGGGACTGGAGCAGGGGCTGGGGATCCGCCCGGGTTTCAAATACCAGATAATATCGATTTGCACCCGAAAAGACGGCCGGATTCAGATCCGCGGCAAAATAGGTGCCGTCATAAAGCAGTTGAATCATGAATTCGGGTCCGGCGGTAATTTCATTGAGCAGTCGAAGGATCAGATCGTGGGCCGCGGCAAAACATTCTCCGAGGCGGCGGTGGTCATATCCCGGAAGCGGCGGGGCGCCGTCCGATATCTCTCCCATGGCGCTCACCTGAAGCGAAAATGAGGAAAGCTCTCCGATGAGCTGCCGAAGTACGCCATAAGCCGTCCAGGGATGAACCTGCCGGGTTTCCGTGAAATGGTGAAGCAGCGGTGCATATCGGTTCAGGGACCTTAACGCCAGAAGATACACCATGTCCCGGGCGCCGAATTCAGCGGTGTGGATGCCCCGGTCCTTTTTATAGGATTCGAGCTGGCGGGACCTTGCAAAGATTTCATCCCGGATTTCCTTCACCAGCTTCAAAAGCGACGTATCACTGGCAAGGGTGAGGCACGGGGGCGCAAAATCCGGTGACACGATAATCTCTTCACCGGTGCGGATCAGCCGGCAGATGGGAATCAGCACATAATCCCCCAACTGGTCCATCTCGGTTTCCCAGAATATCCTCAGTAAATAGTGCAGCCGCTTCACCTGGGCTGTCTGGCCGGACTGGTGCAAATCCGGTGCGTCCTCGGGATCGGCCGTCGTCACGAACCGCGTTGTGACACCGGAGAGAGAATCAAGGCTGCTGAGCACGGTCACATTCTCACCGGTTTCATTCCATTTTCGAATACCGACCCACACGGTCAGGGGTTTGCCGCCTTCCACCCAGCCCGCTTCAAAGGAGCGGGCCTCGATCAGCGCGTTGCCGGGAAATACCACATGCGTTGCGTCCGGAAAGAGAAAATCCCCCTGCTGCAGATTAACAGAGCGGTTCCCGAGGGCTGCCTTTTGAATACCCATATCCCCGACCCCCCAGAAGTGGGGGGCTAAAAACGCATGAAACGGAGCCAGCAGAGACCGGGTGTGAAGCCCTTCGAGCTGAAAATGCTGCGGCTGCAAAAACAGTCCCTGGTGCCAGAAAAGCGGTCTTTCCATGCCCCTATTCCCCCTTGCCGGCTTCGATCTGGTGAGGGCCGAGCCGCAGGATCAAATGAATGATTTCCGGTTTGGAAATTTTTTGTTTGCTGAATCCGCCGCCTTCCTCGGCAACGATGACCGGAATGCCGATGAGCCTTGTGATGAGATTCTTTTGAATGGTTGCATAGCCGGCCGCTATTCCGATATACCTGGCGCCTTCCGCGCGATCCATGGTGACGGGCATGCTCTGGCCGGGGCTGATGTTCAGGCGCCTGAAATTGGCAACGCTGGCATCGAACATGCCGCCTTCCAGAAGCTTGTAGAGCCCGTCCTCGGTTTCGGTGAGCTGGTTGAATCCGTTCGGATCCTTCAGTTGATAGATGCAAAGCTCAAGGGTGTGGGCCATGTTGTTGTAAAGATTGAGCTGCGGGTCGGCCTGAAAGGTGATTTTGACGGCCTCCTTTTCATATCGCCACTCCGGCGGAAGCACGGGCGCCGAGGCGCAGGAAAGAATCGTCAAAAAACCGATCAATACGGCCAGGGTCACGATCGACTTGTTCAAATTTACCTCCTTGCCACTGGGATGTTGTTTGCACGGAATGCCGTATTTCGAAAAGATGTTCATTAATGGTCGGAACGGCAATTGTTTTCGAATTCCCTTAATAAATCCTCCATGAAACGGCCCGATTCGAACCATTTCTTTAACGTTGCAAATTTGGTTTCGTAGATATCAAAGTATTCAGCCTTCTTGAGCGGCCCGAATTTGAGGCCCTGAGCGGCTTCGGCGGCAATTTTTTCCGGATCCACCGCGTGCAGCATTTTTGAAACGAGGGTATGGGCGGCTTGTTTGAATGCCTTGTGGGAAATAAAAAAAGCCTTGTCGATGCGGCCCAGATACTCCTCAAGGGATACCTGCGGCTCCTGGCCTTCCAGCCGGCTGCCGATGACATGGCGGATCGTCTGCTCCGGGTCGGCAGGGGTACCGGCGCCGAGGAGCGTGGCGTTGATGTTCTGCACCAGCCGGTTCAGGGCTGCAAACAGGGTGCCCAGCGATTCTGAAAGCCGCTCCATGAGTTCCGCGGCGTTAAGGGTTTCACTGTTTATCTGCCTTCCCAGCAGCAGGGAGAAAATCCCGGTAAGCACTGCCTCTTCCTTGCCGGATTCCGGGGCCGCACCTGGCTCCGGCGCACGAAATTCCGCTGCAAGAGATGCCAGAAATGATTTTTTTTCATTTCCGGCAAGTGCTTCCAGCCTTTCGGTCAAATATGTTTCAATGACAGCATCGGCATGCGCCGGGCCTGATCTGTAAATCCGCCGAATTTCCCGCGCAAGCTCGTCTCTGGACAGGGCCTCAGACATCGTGATTTGCCTTGTTCCTATTTTTTGGGAGAACGCAAAATAATGGTTTCGGATAAAATCGCATCCGGATCAACGGGGCCGGGGGCTTGGGCAAGCGGCGCCCCCGTGGTTCCCCTGGAAAGGACGACTGTTTTTTCAAGATCCTCCGCTGCGTTGTTTTTAGCAGCGACAACCGTTTCCAGACGGGATTCCCGCACGCCGTCTCCGGATAAAACAACCGTTTCCATATCCTGAAACGTGTCCCGCTCCCTGCCTTTG
>JBBIPX010000008.1:0-10187 GCA_037442625.1 Desulfobacteraceae bacterium | reverse complement strand
TCCGGATAAAACAACCGTTTCCATATCCTGAAACGTGTCCCGCTCCCTGCCTTTGGTTAAAACGATCGTTTCCGTATCCCGAAGCGGATCTTGTGTCCTGTCTCCGGATAAAACAACCGTTTCCATATCCTGAAACGTGTCCCGCTCCCTGCCTTTGCTTAAAACGATCGTTTCCATTTCCCGATCGATTTCAGGAGGCTTGGTTCCGGCATCCCGAAGGAGGGGGGCATCGCCTCTGTTCAGAAAAATCGTTTCCGCCAGAATATCCCCGGATCCGGGCATCTTTGCAGGAGTAAAGCTGTCGGCGGTTTCCCATTTCCCGAGGATACCGGTCAGAATCCCATGGATGGCAAGATCATCCGACATATCGGGTGCTGCGGTTGCCGGAGCGCCGCCTTCCTGAAAAAGATGCTTTTTGATTTCTTTCCGGATGGCTGAAAGATCCTTCTGGAAATTATCCGACGACCACGCAGTTCCCCGCCGTCCGGCGGTTAACAGGGACCAGGCCAATCCCAGCGTTTTTTTCCACAGGTCTTCCCATGCGGCGGGAAATTGCATCAGGGGGCGGGCTGCCGGGTTCCAGAAAATGTTCTCCGGTGCAAATTGCTCGGTCATTTGAATATCCGCATCTGCCCCCTGATTTTTTTCGAGAATCTCCATCAGCGCGGCAACGACGGCGGCAGCGGGCTGCAACGCATTTGTCACCAGGGCATGAAACCAGACAAGCCCCAGAAAATACCGGATCTGCGACGGATCCGCTCCGGGACGGCCCGGCGCCGCCTGACGGGTCACGCCGATATCCATGTACCCGGCTTTGAAGTTCCAGAGCCCCGGCAGAAAGCCGCCCCGGACGGGAATTTTTACCCACAGGCAGTCCAGGGCCGCATTGATGTCAAGCGGCGCCGGCCCTGATTGGAACAGGTGCGATATTTCGTTTAATAAGGAAAGCTTGAGGTACAGGACTTCAAGAAAGTGCTTTTGCGTTCCGTCAAAAAGAAACAGGTCGTTATTTCCCGTCATCTCCCGGAATGCCGCAAGCGTGAAAATCCTTTCCGGTTCGCTTTTTTCCGGCAGGCGGCTTTCCACTTCCCCCATGAGCGCTCCGGAAACAAGGGGAAGAAAATCGGCGGCGCAAAGCGTCATGGCCTTGACGATCAGCATGTGAAACGGGTAAAACGCAAAGGCGATGATCCGCGCTGCCGCAAGATTTCCGGGCCCGTGGCAGTTGTCGCGTTCCGGGCAGTCGCGGCAGGGGAACTCGGCAGGCGCTATGCCGGCCGCCAATAGATGCCGCCATGCCGCGATTAAATCGCTGCTGCTTTGCCCGCTGCCGGGATCCGCGGCATCAGGGGACGGTGCGTAAAAACCGCTGCCGGCTGTCGCCGGCGGGCATGACGGGCAGTAGATGTATCGGCGCAAAGACGAGGCGTAAGCGCTGAGACCTTGAGAGTTCAGCAGGGGGTCGTCTTTGCAGAGAAAAAGACCTTGCCCGCAGACGGGGCAGGGCGGATGGAAAAACGCGTGCCGGTGGGTGCAAAAAAAAAGGGACTGGAAAGCGCTTCTGGAGCCCCCGGCGGGTGCCGGCTCGCCAAGCCGGATCACATCCTGACCGATGGCGCCGATCGGACCTATGCGGGATTCCGCGGACTGGTATAAAGAATGGGCCTGCTGCCAGCAATCCTCAATGACCGGATTGGTAAGCGGCCAGAGTTCGCTTTGATGATAGCGATAGGTATCTTTTTGAACCAGCAGGAAAACCGGCTGCACCAGGCTGCCGGCATCGGTAAGGATTTCCGCCCGCAGAAGCCGGGTAATGGGGGAGGATTCACTTAGAACGCGAAAGGGAAACCGTGCCATGGGCGGACCCGTGGCATCCATAGGTGCTCCGGTGACATCGATGCGCATTTTGGCATTACCGGGCTCCAAGTAGGGGAGTAAAGAGGGCATAGATGTGTTCCGGTTCATCAGATCGTCCCTTTACTGGCTTTCCAACCGCCTTGAATATAAATAAAATTAATTCGGTCATAATCGAAGAAGGCCTTTTTGTCAAGCAGATCATGTGCGGTGGTGGAGCGAAATTAATACAACCAGGGCATCGCCGCGACTTTCTTCCGGGGCATTCCTTCCGGGCTTCCGTAAAGAGAATCTCGAGAGACGACGGCCAGGCCCTGCAAATTATCCTTGACCTGCACGCTCATTTTCCCTAAATGTATATGAATACAGGTGCTGAAAGTCGAAATTCCGGTCGCATCGCCTGCGGATTCCGCAGATTTGAAACCCATAAAAGCGAGACAAGAATGATACAAATTACCCTTCCGGATGGAAGTCGTAAAACTTTTGAAGCCCCCCCTTCCGGGAGCGACATCGCCATGAGCATTTCCGAGGGCCTTGCCAGAAATTGCGTGGCCATGGAAATCGACGGCCGTCTGGTGGATCTCGGTACAAAGGTTGAAGCGGATGCTTCCATTCGATTGATTACCACCCAGGATCCGGAGGCCATTTCCATTTTAAGGCACAGCGCCGCCCATGTCATGGCGCAGGCCATACTGCACGTGTATCAAGGCGCGAAACTGACCATCGGACCCGTGGTTGAGGATGGTTTTTATTACGACATCGACATGGGGCCCGTATCCGAAGATGATTTTCCCGGGATAGAGGCGGAAATCCAGCGGATTGTCCAGGCCAGGATTCCGTTCCGGCGCCGTGAAGTCACCAAGGCCGAGGCTCTGGAGGCATACAAGGATGAGCCGTATAAGCTGGAGATGATCCGGGACCTTGCGGACGGGACCATTTCCCTGTACGAGCAGGGGGATTTTACGGACCTTTGCAGGGGGCCGCATCTTCCCCACACCGGCTTTGTCAAGGCCATCAAGCTCATGAAGGTATCCGGGGCCTACTGGCGGGCGGATCAATCCAAAGCCCAGCTTCAGCGGATTTACGGCACGGCGTTTTTTGACAAAAAAGAGCTGAAGGCCCATGTCCAGTTTATCGAAGAGGCCAAGAAGCGAAACCATCGAAAGATCGGCGCAGCCCTCGATCTGTTCAGCTTTCATGACGAGGCTCCGGGAATGCCGTTTTTCCACGCACGGGGGATGGTGATCTGGAACGCCCTTCTGGAATACTGGCGGGCCGAGCACCGCGCGGCAGGGTACGTGGAGACCAAAACGCCCATCATGCTGAACCGGGGGCTGTGGGAGCGCAGCGGCCACTGGGAGAACTACCGCGAGAACATGTACACCAGCCAGGTGGATGAGATCGAATACGCCATCAAGCCCATGAACTGCCCGGGCGGCATGCTCCTTTACGGGCTGAAGCCTCATTCCTACAAGGATCTGCCGATACGCGCCGCGGAAATCGGGCTCGTTCACCGGCATGAGTTGAGCGGCGTCCTTTCAGGCCTTTTCCGGGTCCGGGCCTTTCACCAGGATGACGCCCACATTTTCATGACGCCCGATCAGATCGAATCGGAAATCCTGGGGGTGCTGCGGCTGGTTGAAAGAATCTACAGTACTTTCGGGCTGGGGTTCCATCTCGAGCTTTCCACCCGGCCGGCAAAATCCATCGGAACGGATGCGCAATGGGATGAGGCGACCCATGGACTCAAGTCCGCCCTGAACGCCTACGGGAAAGAATATAAAATCAATGAGGGGGACGGCGCATTTTACGGCCCCAAGATCGACATCCACATCAAGGACGCCCTGGGCCGCACCTGGCAGTGCGGCACCATTCAGCTCGATATGAATATGCCGGAGCGGTTCAACCTGACCTATGTGGGAAAAGACAATGAAAAGCACCGGCCCATCATGATTCACCGGGTGATATACGGCTCGATCGAGAGATTCTTCGGGATTCTGATCGAGCATTTTGCAGGGAAATTCCCCCTGTGGCTGGCGCCGGTTCAGGCGGCGATTCTGCCCATCAACGATGATCTGGTTTCCCATGCCGAAGCGGTCAGGGATATGTTTGAGAAGCACGGCGTTCGGGTGGAGATCGACGGCCGGACCGAAAGCCTGAACAGGAAAATCCGGGAAGCCCAGTTAAGCCATATTCCGGTGATCCTGACGATCGGCGCCAAGGAAAAGGACACGGGAACCCTTTCCGTAAGAACCCTTGACGGGAAGGTCCGGTACGGCGTGCTTCCGGAAATTCTTCTTGAGAAACTGCAATCGGTGATTCGGGAAAGATTGGCTGCCAGGAAGCTGTTTGAATCGGAAGATTCCGGGGCATGAAAGACAATCACAGATTTTTTTTGATATACCGGCTTCCCTTGGTGCTGTATTGCGCGGTGATTTTTATTCAGTCCGCCTATCCTTCCGTGGTGCGGCTTCGCAATGTGCCTTTCGGGGACAAATACCTGCATGTCGCCGGTTATGCGCTTTTGGGGATTCTTTTTTTCAGGGCGTTCAGATCCTTGCGGCCAGGAAACCGCCTTTTGGGGGTGATCCTTTTAAGCATTTCAGCCTCAACCGCCTACGGGATCAGCGATGAAATTCACCAGTATTTCGTCCCCTGCCGTACCGCCGATGTCATGGATGCCCTGGCGGATATGGTCGGCAGCGCCCTGGGCGTGCTGGGTTATTTCCTGCTGATAAAAAATCTGGGTTTCTTTGAAAGATATTCGTGGATAGAAAAATTGCGGCAAGTTCTGTGACACAAACAAATTTTCGAGCTGCAGACGTCTGGACCGATTTTTCAAAAAAACTCGGGGAAAACCGGTATGAAAGGTCAAACACGGTTGTTCACTCCCTTCCAATGCCGGCCCGCATGTCGATTACCGGATTTCCCTGATCTTTCCATGTATCCACAACTCAGATTCGCTAAGATCGATATTTTCATTCCATGCGATACCATAGCCGGCCGTATCCACGCGAACGTTTCTGAAAAACACATCGTCGTCAAGCGATTTGAAAGGCGCTTCATCAAGGAGTCGTGAACAGTCGTATATCCTGACATCACCGGTGATAAATGTCACAAAGAGTTGTTTTTCTGGAAGAGGGGCCACCGATTTAACTCTGGGATAATGGATGCCCCTGTATTTTTATGTGTGCAAGTCCGGCGCAAACCTGAATTTGCGGATGCGGAGTAAAGTCTGGCTGAGGGAAACGATGTCGTCGTTCATATCGTGCTCCATAACAGGGTAGTATACCTATTATATGATGATTTATTTGGTTATGCAATATTATCATGCCGGGTTCTCCCATTTGACAATATACCCATAAAAGGGATATATAAACTATGCTCTGGACCGTTGAATTCAGCAACAAAGCCAGGAAACTGACGGACAAACTACCTGTTCGTGTGAGGGAACTCCTGTTTCAGCTTGTTATGGATATCCAATCTTCTGGTCCGGTGAGAGGAGACTGGCCCAACTATTCTAAGCTTTCCGGCAGTCAGCACCATTGCCACCTAAAAAAGGGTCAACCGACGTATGTGGTTATCTGGCGGGAAGATAAAGGCAAAATAAGGTTTGTGGAGGTTACCTATGCCGGCACTCACGAAAAAGCGCCCTACTGATGACATGATAACCTTGCATTTGCGAGTCCATCGTCACAACGCGCCCTTAGTAAAGAGCTATGCAGAGACTGTAGAATCCGATGAATATTGTACGTACAGCGTTGCTGAGGTTTTCCCGGAATACATCGGCAAGGAAGTGCAAGTGGCGTTGCGGGCATATCGCACCCGCGAAGGGCTTACACAAAAACAGCTTGCTGAAATTTCCGGCATTTCGCAGCACCATATCAGTGAAATGGAAAACGGCAAGCGGAGCATCGGCAAGGAGCGAGCAAAAAAATTGGCCGAGGCGCTTCACTGCGACTACCGGCAGCTTTTGTAACCCGGCGGCCTGCCGCTCATCAATGCATGGTGGAAATAGGGAGGGATTTAATCTTTCCCTGCCTGAAAAGGAGCTGCTCGACTGCATCTATTATCGCAATAACTGCCGTTTGTTGGTGAATTGGAGATGAAGGAACTGGATGCCGGCCAGTTACACCGTCTATCAATAGAGATACCCAAAAAGCCAGAGCGGAATCCGTGCCCCCTGGCCGATTTCGATATTGTCCAGTGCCAGCCAGGCGTTTTCGATGTTTTTGATCTGGCTGCCGGCCTTATTCTTGCCCCCCACTTCAAAGGTGAGCTTGTCGTTTACCAGAAAATCTCCTCTGGCGGGTACGGATACGCCGTGATTCACACGCAGCATGTTCAGGAAAAAAGTTTCCCGCATCGCACCGCTGCCAGGCGCCTTGCCGCCTGCCAATGCATGGTAGAGATTCGGATTGTTCAGATAGACTTTTTCCGGCTTTTCCAGTTCCCGCAATCCCTTGCCGCTTCGCGAAACGGTCATGATCACCCCTGCGTCCTCCAGATATTTAAGATAGGTCTTAAGGGTACGCTCGTCTCCGATCCCAAGCAGGGTTTTTAGTTGTTTCATGTCCGGGGTAAAAGGGACCAGGGAAGCAATGATCGACAGGAGCTTTTTAATCTTTCGAATGCTCGCGCCGTTCAGCGACTGGTGGATGGCCATAAGATCCCCCTCCAGTGTGGCATGAATATTTTGATCCAGCGTCATGTAAAACTGAGTCTTGTCTCCGAATTCCCGGAAATAGGGGTAATAACCGCACGCCAGATACTCCTTGAAAAGGGCCAGCACCTTCAAGCCATTCTTCTCCAAATTTTCAATGATGGCGGCCGCAGCCTTCTGGTGGCCGGTGACAATGGCGTCGAGTGTCAGGCTGTCAAAATAGATGCCGCAGTTCATGCCGATATATTCACGGAACGACATGCCGTGCATCCGGTACACAATGGCGCGTCTGCTAAGATCGTGGCTTCCCCTGGTTATTTCCAAGGCCGAACTTCCCGATGCCAGTATCTTCAGATTGGGAAACGTATCATAAATACTCTTCAGTTCCAGGGACCAGTCCGGATATTTATGAATTTCATCGAAGCAAATGAGTTCACCGCCAAGCTTATAGAATTCGTCGGTAATTTCATAAAGTGAAGATCGGGTCACCAGAAAGTGATCTGCCTGAATATAGAGCGCCTTGCGATTGTAAGGATCATTCCCGTATCTGCCCAGCAGATGCTGAATCATGACGGTCGTTTTACCGATGCCCCGCTGTCCGGCAATGATGGAAAAACGGTTGCCGAGGGAATGTTCCCGGAGAAAGTAGCGCTTGAATTCCCGGTTGCGGATGCGCAGTAATGTCTGGCTGAGAGAAACGATGTCGTCGATCATGTCATGCTCCATAATAGGTTTGCATTCCTATTATATGATGATTTTTTTAGTAATGCAATACTATCATGGCGGGTTCACCTATTGCCACTCAAAACGCTGGACGATGATAATGCTTTTTTTGCCGCCGCATCCAAAACCTGCGGGCGGGCAAAATGGGTGATCATCAGGGGAATGCATTCCCCGCTTCAAAATCTTTCCATGGTGACAGCATCGGATGTGAAAATTTGTTTTACTTTTTTGCTTGCGGTGTTCAAATATCTGTGATATGCGGAAACAACCAAACGATAACTACCTAGTATTACACCGGAGAGACATGCACCGCAGATATTTTATCTTACTGATCCTCTCAATTCATATCCTGACTGCATTCCCGGCGTTTCCTTCATTGATTTTATCCCCCCCACTCACACACACATTCAATAAAACCCTTGGTGTCCGGACCGTCCGATCAGGGGCTTTCAATATGCTTTTTCCGATATCGAAACAAAGTGACTACGTAAATTTAAATGGTAGATAACTAATAAATAATTCGAAAGTATACATTTCTGATTTGGAGAACAGCATATGAAAAGGGTTTTGGTATTTTCCCCAATACTTGTTTTGGTTATCTGTATAACACTAGTCGGTGTCAGCGGCATTTCCCATGTATTCGCAAGTGACACGTGGACGACAAAAGCCAATATGCCAACAGCGAGAAACTATATGACATCTGGTGTTGTCAACGGGAAGATTTATGTGATAGGGGGACTCGCGTACGGTGACCATTTGCTCAAGACAGTCGAAGCGTATGATCCCACAACGGATAAATGGGTGACCAAAACCGATATGCCTACCGCTCGTAGAGGAATTGCCGCAGGCGTCGTAAATGACAAAATCTATGTGGTAGGAGGACTGGTCTGTTCAAATAATGACTCTACTTATACTGCCAAGATGGAGGAATACGACCCAGCGACCGATACGTGGACTACAAAAGCCTCAATGCCCACTGCGAGGGAACATCTGGCGGCAGGTGTTGTGAATGGGAAAATTTATGTAATAGGAGGAAGCGCTGCTCTTAATACAGTAGAGGAATATGATCCCGCTACGAATACTTGGACTGCAAAAGCCTCCATGCCCACCGCAAGGAGCGACCTGACGGCAAGTGTGATGAATGGGGAAATATATGCTATTGGGGGGGGATGCAGTCCCGAACTATTTGACGACTGTTGAAGAATACAACCCCGAAATTGACAAGTGGGATACGAAGACCGGAATGCCTACACCCCGTACCGCCTTAACATCTGCCGTTGTTAATGGGAAAATCTTTGTCATTGGAGGCTGGAACAACATCTCTCCTACTTACCCGGAGCGATTCCTCAACAAGTTGGAAGAACTCACAATTTCCCCTGGAGCATTAAAGGGTGATGTCAACAGCGATGGGAAGGTGGACTTGGCAGATGCAGTTATTGCCCTGCAGATTCTTGGCGGAATGTTACCAGAAGGCATTGTTAATCCGTCTGCCGATGTGAACGGCGATAACAAGATCGGCATGGCCGAACTGATTTACGTTCAGCAGGTGACGGCGGGATTGCGGACTCCGTAGCAACGCAGCCCGTTCCACCCGCAATCCCGTTGCTTTACCGCGAAAATAATCCCCCCTTAAATAAAAGGGGGCAGAAAGAAATATAGGCGACCTACTCAAAATTCCCCATCGATCCCCCTTTTTCAAAGGGGGGAGGGGACCATTTCAGGGTATTGAGTGATTTGGTCAAATCATTTGTTGCGATATGAAGACAGTTGGGTAGCTGGTTATTTCATGAAACCGGCGGTAAAAACATGCCTGCGTTCTCCCAGACTCAGCAGCGGGCTCTGCAGCCGCATCGGCTCGCCTATGTTTTTGGACAGCAAAACCCCATTGCCCCACAGGTTTTTAGCCCCCTTCTTGTTGAGCAGTTCGACCGCGTCAATAGCTTTTTCTCACAATCAGTCACCGACGCCGGCAACTTATCCGTATAAGCCATCAATTCCAGCTTGGTGGGTAAGCCGGAGCACTTGAAACCCCTCCAGGAATTTCAAAGAGCATTTTTTCTTTTATAAGCGCTGTCAGTGTGGTATGGACGATACAGGTCAGGTGGGTGCTTAAGCAGGAGACGACTCCTGAGGCTCCGCTGATCTTTTAACCCAGTTGAATAACCTTTTCAAGTGTTCATAAATACCAGAAAGGAGACCGGGCATGTCAAAAAAAGTCGGGGTGCTGCTGTCGGGTTGCGGGGTTTTTGACGGGGCCGAGATTCATGAGTCTGTCCTGACACTGCTGTTTCTGGACAGGGCGGGGGCCAAGGCGGTGTGCATGGCTCCCGATATGGACCAGTTTCATGTCATCAATCACCTGACCAATCAGGAAACGGCCGAAAAACGAAACGTGCTGGTGGAATCGGCCCGGATTGCCCGGGGAAGCATTCGGGATGTTGCGGCGGTGAAGGCCTCGGAGCTGGACGCCCTGATCCTTCCCGGCGGCTTCGGGGCAGCCAAGAACCTGAGCGATTTTGCCCTGAAAGGTCCGGATGCAACGGTGCAGCCGGATGCCTTGCGCCTGATCCGGGAAATGGCGGCTGCCGGAAAACCGGTCGGCGCCATCTGCATCGCCCCTGCGACACTTGTCCGGGCCCTTGCCGACAAGCATCCGGAGGTGACGATCGGAAACGATCCCGGAACCGCAGCGGGCATCGACCGCATGGGCGGGCGACACACGGTCTGCACCGTTGACCGGATTCATGTGGACAAGGCCAATCGCATCGTTTCAACGCCGGCCTATATGCTGGGGCCCGGCATCAAGGATGTGGCGGTCGGCATCGAAAAGCTGGTTCAAGAAATTCTTTCGATGATACCCTGAGGAGACGGCAATGGATGATCCGGATAAGGAGCGGCGGAAAATAAAGTCGGTCCGGAAAATGAAGGAAATCATGACCGGCTACTA
>JBBIPX010000007.1:0-54521 GCA_037442625.1 Desulfobacteraceae bacterium | reverse complement strand
GCCCCAGTTCCTCGCCGATGACCGAAAAAATGAAATCCGTATGCGGCTCCGGCAGATAAAAAAGCTTTTGAAGCCCTTTGCCGACCCCCGCCCCCCAGATGCCGCCAGTTCCAAAAGCCATCAGCGAGTGAACGATCTGATAGGCCTGATCCGATGCATGATCCCAGGGGTGCAGAAAAGCCAACCATCGCTCCGTCCGGTATGCTGCGCTCATCATATAGATATAGGCGAACGGAAGCAAGGCGCCCACGGAAGCCGCCAGATAGGTTACCCGAACCCCGGCAACAAACATCATCACCCAGGTAATGGCGGCCAGAATCACCACCGATCCAAAATCGGGCTGCAGGGCGATGAGGCCTGCAAAAAGCCCCAGAAAGAACACATGGGGAACAAAACCAATAAAAAAAGACCGGATGCGTTCCTGTTTTTTGGTAAGGGAATAGGCCATGAAGATGACCATCGCAATCCGTGCGAATTCCGATGGCTGGAATCTAAACCCCGCAATCATTATCCAGCGCTTGGCGCCGTTGACTTTAATTCCAAGACCGGTAAACTTGACCGCCAAAAGAAGCCCGATGGCGGCGACCAAAAACAAATATGCATATTTTCGATAGTATTCATAGGGAATCTTTCGAAATATCAGCATGGCGATGAGTCCCAAAACAGCGATCACGGATTGCTTGATCAGATAATGAAGATCATTGCCGTATTTTTTTATGGCAATGGCAGAACTAGCACTATACACCATTACAATGCCGATTCCTACCAGAACCAGCATTGGAAAAAACAACTTGAAGTCGTAACTGAACTTTCGATACGCCCGCCACCGGACCGGTGCTTGTCCTTTCATCGAAGCCTTTTTACCTCGCTTTGAAAGACATCTCCTCTGTGCGCATAGCTTCTGAACATATCAAAGCTGGAACATGCAGGCGACAGCAGCACGACATCTCCTGCCGCAGCGACCCGGTGCGCCGTGTTAACAGCCTCTCGCATGGAAGATGCCCGCTCGGTCGGCACATGATTCCCCAGGGCCGTGAAAATGCGTTCGCCGGCCTCTCCAAGGAGAATCAGATGCTTGACACGATTTTGCATCAGCTTGACCAGTATCCCGTAATCGCCGCCCTTGTCCCTGCCGCCCATGATCAGGACAACCGGTTCCTGAAAAGATTCCAGCGCCCGATATACTGCGTCAACATTGGTTGCCTTGGAATCATCCACATAGGTGATCCCGTTTACAGTCTGAATGAATTGGATTCGATGGGAAAGCCCCGTGAAGCGGTTCAGGGCGATCTGGATATCCCGGACATCGCCGCCAGCGGCAATGGCGGCCAGCGCTGCCGCACAGATATTCTCCCGATTGTGTTTGCCGCGGAGCCGGGATTCACTTAAATCCAGCCTGAGGGATCCGGGTGCCGGCAGAAAACATGGGGACTTTGCCTTACGGTGCGGGCAGGATGTGAATGAAAACAGCAATGCGTTCCCCTTGATTTGCGCCCCTTCCGCCGGTGCCATTGGTCCGTTAAACATCCATTTACGGCTGTGAATTTTGGCCGTCTCGGAAAGAAGATACGGGTCGGCGCCATTCAGAATGGCAATGTCTTTAGGGGTCTGGTTTTCAAATATTCTGCCCTTTGAAGCGGCATATCCGGCCATATCCGCGTATCTGTCCAGGTGGTCCGCCGTGATATTGAGCAAAATACCGACATCCGGCCGAAATGAGTCAATCGTGTCAAGCTGGAAGCTGCTGATTTCGAGCACGATCCAGTCCGTCTTTTCGTCACGGTCCACATAGCCGATAAGCGGATTGCCGATATTTCCGCCGACAAAAACCCGCATGCCGCACTGCACCAGCATTTCGCCCAGAAGCGATGTGGTTGTGGTTTTGCCGTTGGTCCCCGTAATGGCGATGATCGGCTCCCGGATAAACCGGGACGCCAGCTCGATCTCCCCGATGACCGGAATGCCTTTTTGCCGGGCGCCTGCCATGAAATCATGGGTATGGGGCACGCCGGGACTGATAACAATCAGATCCGATGATTCAAAGCTATTCCGTCGATGCCCGCCAAGCTCGGTGCGAATTCCCAGTTGATGCAGTTCCTGAACGGATGCAGCCAGGTCCTTTTCGGCGGTTATATCGGTAACGGTCACCATCGCCCCGCGGTGATGCAGAAACCGTGCAGTGGCAAGACCGGTCATTCCCAGTCCGACGACCAGTACTTTTTTTCGATTCAGGTTCACGGCATCAACCATCATCTGAGCTTCAACGTGCTGATGGCCACTAGCGCCAGCGCTATGGCGATGATCCAGAATCGAACAATCACCTTGGGTTCGGGCCATCCTTTCAGTTCAAAATGGTGGTGAAGCGGGGCCATTCGAAATATCCGCCGTCCACGGGTGAGTTTGAAATACCCTACCTGAAAAATGACCGACAGCGCCTCAATCACAAAAAGGCCTCCGACAAGCGCCAGCAATATTTCCTGTTTGGTAATAACAGCCACCGTTCCCAGCGCGCCGCCAAGCGACAAGGATCCGACATCTCCCATAAAGACCTGAGCGGGATAGGCATTAAACCATAAAAACCCCAGGCCCGCACCCGCCAGCGCGCCGCAGAAAACCGTAAGTTCACCGCTTCCGGCCACATAACTGATCTGAAGATATTCAGCGATCCGGACATGTCCGCCGACATAACAAAAAATCATATAGGTGACCGCGGCTATAATGGTGGGACCGATGGCAAGCCCGTCCAGACCGTCCGTAAGATTTACCGCATTGGAAGTGCCGACAATGACAAAGGCGGCAAATAGGATATATCCCAAACCAAAATCCGGCGAAAAATTCTTAAAAAAAGGAAAGGTGACCTCGGTGGAAAACGGGGGATACTGATAAAGAAACGCTCCGGCCAAAATGGCAATCAATGTCTGAAACAGAAACTTGTTTCGCGGACTCAACCCCTTGCTCTGTTTTTTGACCTGCATGAGATAGTCATCGATGAACCCGATTAGACCGAAACCGGCCGTCACCCCCAACACCACCCAGACGTAGACGTTTCTCAGATTCGCCCACAGAATTGTTGAAGCCAGAATGGCCACCAGCATCAACGCGCCTCCCATCGTGGGAGTTCCCGCTTTTTTCAGATGGGTTTGGGGGCCGTCTTCGCGGATATACTGCCCGACCTGAAGATAGCTCAGTTTCTTGATGGTCCAGGGCCCCAAGGCAAAGCAAATCAAAAACGCCGTCAGACTGGCATAGATGGTTCGGAACGTAATGTAACGAAATACGTTCAGGACCGAAAATGAGGTATGAAGCGGATAAAGCAGTAAATACAGCATAGGGTTTTGTCTTTACTGGATTAGGATGAACTTTAAGCGGATGAATCCGGGGCATCAAGGCGTTCCGCCCAGCTAGTGATATCGCAAACAATGCTTTCCATGCCCATTGCCCTGGATCCCTTGATCAAAACCCAGTCTCCTTTTCTGAGACTTCTTTTAAGGTGCTCGCAGATGGATTGCCGGTCGCCGATAAAAATCCGCCCGGCGGCCATTCCCCGGCTTGCCGCGCCCCGGGCAACGGCATTTGCGAAACTGCCCGTTGCATACAGGGCCGACATGCCCGTGGATGCGGCAATTTCTCCGATTTTACGGTGCAGCGCCTCAGATTCCTTTCCAAGCTCCAGCATGTCCCCGATAACCAGGATGCCCCTTGCGTCATCCTTTATTTTCAGGAGTGTTTCTATGGCAGCCGCCATTGAAACCGGATTGGCGTTGTAAGTATCATCCACAAGATGAATCTGCCTTGCGGTTTCAATCACATTCATCCGGCCCTTGACCGGTTTGAATTTTTCCAGCGCCGTCTTGATTTCATCTCCGGACAAACCCAAAGCAAAACCGACTGCCGCGGCAGCAAGCGCGTTGGATGCCATGAATTCGCCGGCTGCGGGAATCTTGACTGCGACAGATGTTTCAGGCAGATCCAGGACAAACGAAGTCCCGGAAGAGCGGGTTTCTACCTGACTGGCCCTGACCCTGGCGCCGGGATTCAATCCGAAAAAAACCACCGGAACGGAAAGCCGCCGGGAAAGCACCAGCAGATTGGGATCATCCCTGTTCAGAACGGCCAGACCTTCGGGCTGCAAATGCGAAAAAATCTCCGCCTTTGCCTGAAGGATGCCGTCAGTGGATGCGAAATTTTCCAGATGGGCCGTGCCGATCGTGGTTATGACACCGATATTCGGTCGGCAGATCTCGGAGAGGCGATCAATCTCGCCGGGATGATTCATTCCCAGTTCCAGAACAGCCCATTCATGTTCTTTTTTCAGGTTCAAAAGGGTCAAGGGAAGACCGATATGGTTGTTAAAATTCCCGGCGGTTGAAAGGATATTGAATCGGCTGCGCAGAATATCGGAAATCATGCTGCAGGTGGTCGTTTTTCCGCTGGACCCGGTTATCGCAACGACCGATACGGGGAAACGGCGCCTGTGATAGGCAGCCAGATCCCCGAGGGCGCGGGTGGTGTCATCAACCCCCATGCAGGCAATCCCTTTTTGCCGCCATGCCGCTATCGGCAAAGATGCCATTGCATGCACATCAATGAGAATGCCGCTTACGCCGTTTTGAATCACGTCGGCGCAGAATCGATGACCGTCGTGGACTTGCCCGCGAATGGCGATGTAGAATTCAGCCGACGATATCCTTCTTGAATCAATGGAAATCCCGGAAAATCGGATATCCCGGTTTCCGCATATCCATTGCCCAGCAGTTGCCGCAAGAATGTTGTCTGTTGTCCACTGCATAAAAAATCCCGCCTCGGCCACGGCATTCGGGAGCATCAAAAAAACAACTGCTTACAACTTAAAAAAATTCGCTCTCCGGCCGGCGATCAATATCAGTAAGAATCCCGTCCTGCTTGAAATTCAGGAAAGATTCTTTTTCCAGTGATGCTCCCTGAGTCTTGGTTTTTCCATCGACTCCAGAGCGTTTCGGGCAATGCGCCGATCATCAAAGGGAATTTTCTGATTTCCGATAATCTGATTGGTTTCATGGCCTTTTCCGGCAATCAGGATCATATCCCAGTGCCGGGATATTCGAACGGCCATTTCAATGGCCAGGGAGCGGTCCGGCTCAACGACATATCCCCTTGCGGACGGCGATTTGATGGCGTCGTCGGGGTTACAGGGCTGCATGCCCTGTTCTCGGACGCCTGCCAGAATATCCGCGATGACGGCCATCGGGTCCTCGAACCTGGGATTATCCGAAGTGATGATGCAGATCGTTGACAGACGGGCGGCAATCCGTCCCATAAGCGGCCTTTTTTCCCTGTCCCTGTTCCCGCCGCAACCAAACACACAAATTATTCTGTCCGTTGTCAGGGTCCGCAGCGTCTGAAGCACATTCTCCAATGCATCCGGGGTGTGCGCAAAATCCACAAACACAAACCGGTTCATCCTGTTTGGAATGGATTGAAGCCTTCCAGGGACAAATTCAACGGATTCAATGCCGGACCGGATGACATTCAGGGGCAGGCCCAGAGCCAGGCAGGCGCCGGCGGCGCAAAGGATATTTTCAACATTGTATTGACCGATCAGGGGCGTTTCAAATTTAAACATGCCTTCGGGAGTTGAAATCACGCCTTCCATGCCGGTCTGATCCTTGCGGATAATTTCGGGCCACAAATGGCAGTTTTCGTCAAAGCCGACACTCAGGGCCGACGGCAGCTCCTTGAAAAGGCGCTCCCCCCGGGGATCATTACAGTTGATAACGGCAACGGCTTTGTCTTTTTTGGGGCCCATTGCCAAAAGTTCGGTGAAAAGTTTCTTCTTGCTTTGCCAGTAATCCGTCATGTTGCCATGAAAATCCAGATGATCCTGAGTCAAATTCGTAAAAATCGCAACATCCATCCAGCATGCGTCCATGCGATTCAGAATTATCGCATGGGAAGAGGCCTCCATCACAACATGGGTAACCCCGTCCGCCAGCATATCCGAAAGGATTCGCTGAAGATCCAGGGATTCCGGAGTGGTCATGGAAAGATCAAATACTTTCCCGCAATACCTGCAATTCAATGTACCGATCACACCTGCCGAAATTCCTGCCTGCAACAGAATTTTTTCAATGATAAACGCGGTTGTGGTTTTGCCGTTGGTACCGGTGATGCCGATAATTTTCAATTTTTCGGACGGATCTCCATAAAACCGGCTGGACAGGGCCGCAAGGGCTTTACGGCTGCTTTCGACTTCAATATTCCAGATATTCAGCGCCGCGGGTTTCTGGCTGATGATTGCCGCCGCACCCTGCTTAACGGCACTGTCGATATATTCATGACCATCGATTTTAAATCCGGGCACCGCAACAAAAAGCCCCCCGGGCCGAACCTGCCGGGAATCAAAATGGATTGAAGTAATTTCAGGATCCGGATTCAGGCGAATCGGCAATGAACAAGGAATGGAAAGGGGCGCGGCGCCAGAGGCCAGCATAATCCCGCGAACCTGTTGCGGGATTATGGGTTCCAGTAATTTGGACAGTTTCACCCTTCGCCCTCTTTTTCCAGCGAAACCGTAAGTCGGTTTGGAATGTTTTGTGGAGAAATATTCAAATATCCCAGCGTTTCCAGCGCGATTCGCTTGAAAGCCGGAGCTGCCACGGTTCCCCCATAATACCTTTTTTGCGGCTCATCCACAACAACCAAAATAACGGCCTCCGGATAATCTGCGGGAACAAAGCCGATAAAGGAGGAGACATATTTTCCCCTGGCATATGACCCGTTTTCGATTTTCTGGGCCGTTCCGGTCTTTCCGCAAACCGTATAGCCTTCAAGAGCCGCATTGACGCCCGTTCCTCCGGTCGTGATCACTTCTTTCATCATTTGACGGACGGTTCGCGCAGTTTCCGTGGAGATGGCGCGGCGCACGAAAACGGGCTCAAATTTTTTAATAATCTGGCCGCTGGCATCGGTAACTGCGTGCACCAGATGGGGTTTCACCAGAATCCCGCCATTGGCTATGGCGGATGTGGCAGTGATCAACTGAATTGCTGAAACCGAGACGCCTTGACCGAAAGCAATGGTTCCTGCGTCGATTTTCCGCCATTTGGTATAGGGCGCGAGTACTCCCGGGGATTCACCGGCGCAGTCGATTCCTGTTTTTTCTCCAAAACCGAAATTCCGGAGATTTTTGTATAGAATTTCCGCCCCCACCGCCTGCCCGACTTTAATTGCACCGATATTGCTGGAATATTTGATGATTTCCTGCACTGTCAGCATCCCGTAAGAATGCGTGTCATGAACCACGCTGCTTCCGACATGGAACGCCCCGTTTTCGCAGTTAAAAACAGTGGTCGACTTGCAGATTCCAGACTCGATGGCAGCAGCAACGCTGAAAATTTTCATGGTGGATCCGGGCTCAAAAGGATCGGTCAGAATACGGTTTCTCAGTTCACCCTTGGCGTATTCTCTGAAGGCATTCGGATTGTAGGATGGATAATGGGCAAGCGCCAGGATGCCGCCGGTTCTGGGATTCATGACAATGGCCATGCCGGATTTTCCGGAAAACCCGACCACGGCTTCTTCCAGCGCCTTCTCGGTAATATACTGGACGGCCCCGTCAATGGTCAGAACAAGGTTATTCCCATTGGAATCGGAGACGGTCGTTTTTTCTGATTCAAACCTTCGCCCCAGGGCGTCCTTAAGCACCTTGACCCGGTCTTCGGTTCCCTGAAGCTGCGTGTTGTAATAATATTCAACGCCTTCTATCCCCTTTCCGTCCAAGCCGCAAAAACCGAGCACCTGGGCGCCGAGAAATTTATTCGGATAAAAGCGGCTGTATTCCGGAATCAGCACAATGCCCGGAATATTTAAATCCGCCAGCATTTTGGATTCTTTCGGGGTGATCTGCCGCTTGATCCATACAAAGGGCTTGGTTGAGCAAAGATTGCGGATCAGATCTTTCCGGTCAATATGAAAAATTTCCGTAAGCGCCTTGACCGTTGCCCGAACATCCCTGATTTTTTTCGGATGGGCCCCCACGGAAACCACATCAATGCTGACCGCCAGTTTCCGATTGTTGGCATCATAGATATTGCCGCGTTTCCCGGAAATCACATCCACTTTTTCATACTGGCTCATGGCTTTATCCGCCAGCCAATCGCTGCGAAAAACCTGGTAATAAACGGCCTTTCCCGCCATCAGAAAGAACAGGGCATACATAATGAATCCCAGAATCCGGATTCGGAATCTCAGCATTTTGCTTTCATCTGTTTTCATGGCAGCACCATCATCTGTTCGTGTGACGGGGGTTCCAGTTTCAGTTGCTGCCTGGCAATCGCGGAAATCCGTTCCGGAGATTTCAACCGGGCCAGCTCCAGCACCAAACTGTTTTGAAGAACCATCTGTTTTCGATTGTCTTCAATTTCCTTTGTCATTTCATATCCCAAACGGGTGCATTGCACCCGGCACCAGGTATAAAAGAGAAGTTCGGCGATAAACAGAATCAAAAGAACAATCCAGATCCCGAGCAGATTCGATTTCTGTTTTTTGAGGGAATCGTGGGCCGTCATTTCGGCGTCTCTATCGGATTTTTGAATAAAACGCGTGTTCTCCGCGATACTTATCATAGCTTCTCCATAGCACGAAGCCGCGTGCCCCTGGCCATGGGATTTTGCCGGATTTCATTTTCAGTGGGTCGCACCGCTTTTGATGTCAGCAAGCGGGCTTCAGGGATTTTCTGTTTGCAGACGCATCGGGGAAGATCCGGAGGACAGGTGCATCTGGCTTGCAACCGGCGCATGTGCTGTTTGACCATTCGATCTTCAAGAGAATGAAATGACAACACGCAGAGCCTTCCTCCGGGATTCAGCAAATCGACGGCCTGTTTCAAGAATTCCTCCAGTCTTTCGATTTCATGATTTACGGCGATGCGAAGCGCCATGAACACCCGTGTTGCCGGATGAATCTTCGATTTATAGCGTGCAAACGGCGGCACGACTCCGCTGACGATATCCGCAAGCTGACGGCTGGTGGCAATGGCATGACGTTTTCGAATATCAACGATTTTCCGGGCAATGGCCCGAGAATGACGCTCTTCCCCGTAACGAAAAAAAAGATCCGCAAGCGATGCTTCATCCAATTGATGAATCAATATTTCAGCGGTCATATCGGATCGCACATCCATTCGCATATCCAAAGGTTCATCCGCCCTAAAACTGAACCCCCTGCCGCTTTCCACAATCTGATGAAGGGACAGTCCCAGATCCAGAAGCATCCCGTCCACCGCGGTTATGTTCAATCTGGACAGGAAATCCGCAGTCTGAACAAAATTGCCATGAAACAAGTGCACCTGCTGCAGATAATCTTTCAAAGCGATACTTGCATTTTCAATTGCATCCACGTCCTGATCAATGCCGATCAGCATGCCGCCGGGGATCATTTTTTCACAAATTTCCCTGGCATGACCGCATCCGCCCAGCGTACAGTCCACGTAAATCTTTCCCGGTTGACAGTTCAGATAAAACGCAACTTCCCGAGGCATGGCTGGAATGTGATGATAAGGCATGATTAAAGTCCTAATCTGGCGATCTCGTTTCTGACGTCCTCCTTTTTCATGTCCGCTTCCATCTTCAGGTTTTCTTTGTCCCAGGTTTCCCGTGACCAGATTTCAAAGTGATCCAGGACGCCGACCACAACGATTTCCTTGTCCAGTCCGGCGTATTGCCGCAAACTGGGAGGAATCAATACCCTCTCCTGTTTGTCGCAAAGGCATTCGTAAGCACCGCCGATAAACACCCTTCGGAATCTTCGCATGCTCTCGCTTTTTTCAACCAGAGACAAAATCCGGGCTTCAATTTTATGCCATTCCGGAAGGGTATAGGCCACCAGTCCAAGATCCATTCCGGAAATCATCAGCGCGTCACTCCCGCTGGCCTGAATGATCTCCCGAAATCTGGCCGGAACGATAATTCTACCCTTCCCGTCAATGGTATGAAAACTGCTCCCCCGGAACATCCTGTTTCCTCCACTTTACTCCACGAAAATCATACAATTACATTTTTAATCTTGTGTCAAGAAAAATTCTATTTAACATATCTAATAATTCACTATTGTTAATTATAAAATTATCAGAATAAATTCGTGGAGTATTGTGGAGATATTACAATATAATGATGACTTCAAATATCGCCCATAAAAACGTGCTTTCAGGTCCCCACTAATTTGGTTTCAACCGATCAATATTATGGACAATATGTTGTCCGCCATGGGAATTGCCATGATGCCCGTGAAGAAAACATGACGCGATATTCGGGCTTTGAATTGAATTCATAATTGTGGGCCAAGTTATCGTTGCCCGGATGCATCTTGGCGGGCGGCCATCGCCGCCCCGAAGCCGGAAAAGCCTGCCGGGGGCCTTGATGACGCACCCCGAAAAAAAGCTGTACAGGATAATAAACAAGGGGTATTTTATTTAGGAAAGATTCGATGCGCCGAATTCCACCCGCATTCGGTTCTTCCGGAAACGCTCGGCAGGATGAAGGCCGTAACGGCTTGCAGCAGCGCTGTCATGGACATGCCGGATGCCGCCTTCGGTTGATGATTGGTTAAAAAACACGAGATGATTCATGATGAGCGAAGAAACAAATAATTTCTGGCAGAGCCATTCCCTGAAATATCTTGAGATGGCTTTTCGAACCGACCGTTGCGAGATCATGTCCGCTCCGGACGGGTATGGGGGAAAAACAGGTGTTTGCGGAGATACCATTGAAATCTTTCTGAAAACTCGCGGAGAAACCATTGAAGCCGTTTCGTTTCATACCACGGGGTGCATGAATACAACAGCCTGCGCCAATACGGTCGCCTTTCTTGCCGAGGGGAAACCCATTGGCGATGCCTGGGAAATTACCCCTGAAACTGTTGCCGAATACCTTGAAACGCTTCCTGAAGACCACTTTCATTGTGCGGAGCTGGCCGTCGGGACCCTGTATCTGGCGCTATCCAATTATAATGAACTGCAACGCTCTCCCTGGAAAAAATCATACCAAACCCGCTCAAAAAATTGATTTATTTTCATTTCCATTCATATTAGTCCTTGATTTTAATCACAACAATCGATATCAGTCCATAAGGGGTTTCGGCAAGTAATGCAGACGCGCATCGCCGCGCTTGCCAGAAACCGACTTTTTCGATACGGGCCCCCAACCGGGCTGGAAATTGCGAAGGATATTTTTAGGAGGCTGATATGCAACTGACCATCACCAAAGCAGACCGTTTGAAGACAAAGCCTGACGGCTCCAATCCACTGGCATTCGGAACCATTTTCACGGATCACATGTTCAACATGGATTACAATCCGGACAAGGGATGGCACAATCCCCGGATTGAACCCTACGCACCGATTCAAATGGATCCGGCCACCATGGTGCTTCACTACGGCCAGGCGGTATTCGAGGGACTCAAGGCTTACCGAACCGGTTCAGGTGAGATTCAGCTATTCAGACCCCGGGACAACTACAAGCGGCTCAACCATTCCTCCCATCTGCTGTGTATTCCCGAAATAGATGAGGCATTCGGGGTTGAGGCGTTAAAAGAACTGATCCGACTGGAAAAAGACTGGGTTCCCGGAGCTCCCGGCACATCGTTGTATATCCGGCCCACGATTATTGCCGCAGACCCGTTTCTGGGTGTCCGGGCGTCTTACACCTACCGGTTTTTCGTCATTTTGTCGCCGGTCGGCGCTTACTATTCCGCAGGATTCAATCCCGTCAAGATATGGGTCACCCGCAATCATGTCCGGGCGGTGCGCGGCGGCGTCGGAGAAGCCAAGACGCCTGGCAATTACGCTGCCAGCCTGTTTGCGGCGGATATGGCCCACAAAAAAGGCTACACGCAGGTGCTGTGGCTGGACGGGGTGGAGCAGAAATATATCGAGGAAGTCGGCGCCATGAACATCTTTTTTGTGATTGACGGCGAGATCATCACACCTGCCCTTAACGGCAGCATATTGCCGGGAATCACCCGAAATTCCGTTCTGGCGCTTTCCAAGGCATGGGGGCTCAAAACAGTCGAGCGTCAGATCAGCATCGACGAAGTGATGGCTGCCCAGGCTTCCGGAAAATTACAGGAAATTTTCGGTTCCGGTACGGCCGCCGTCATTTCGCCGGTAGGTGAGCTCAAATACGGTGATAAGATCATTTCGATCGGGGACGGCACGGTCGGCCCCGTCGCCAACAAAATGTATAAAGCAATGACCGATATCCAGTATGGAAGAGCCCCGGATACGATGGGGTGGATTGAAAGCATCGGTTAACGGCAGGCGGACGACAGATGACGGACAATGGAGAAAATTCGTTATCTGTCATCCTGGTACCGGCATCCGCAGTGTTGCATCCGGCATCCGGCCGCCGTCTTGCCGCCGTCATTTATCGATCAGAGGAGAAATCAATCTCATGGCTGTTGCATCCGGAGATCTTCCTGCATTCATAGCAAAAATGAAAACTGCCGGGCTCCAGCCCGTCGTTATCGACACCTTTGCCTGGTATTATGAAAAAGTATTGACCGGGGACAGCGGATTGATATTCAACAAGGATATCCGGCCGGTTGAATCTCATGAAATCGCCGATGCCGCGCAATTTCATTCTTTTATCAATGCCGGCCAAAACGCCCTGCCGCAAGCGGTCATGATCGTCCTGAACGGCGGGCTGGGAACCAGCATGGGCCTTACCTGCGCCAAATCCCTGCTGGAAGCCCGGGACGGCAAGTCATTCCTTGAGATCATCGTCCAGCAGGCTCGGATCCGCGGAATCCGCCTGGCATTCATGAACAGCTTCAACACCCATGACGATACCATGGCCACATTGAATCTGCTTCATGTCAAACACTCTCCGCTGTGTTTTCTCCAGAACAAATTTCCCAAGATCCTGCAAGGCGATTTTTCGCCGGCCACCTGGCCGATGCATCCGGATCTGGAATGGAACCCCCCGGGCCACGGGGACATATATACAGCCCTTTACACTTCCGGCGTGCTGGATCAATTGCTGAATGAAGGGGTCCGCTACGCCTTCATCGCCAACTCGGACAATCTCGGCGCCACAATGGATGAAGCTCTGCTGGGATATTTTTCTGAAAAAAGGCTCCAGTTCATGATGGAAGTATCGCTTAGGACCCCCGTGGATTTCAAAGGCGGCCATCTGGCGCTCCACCGGGACGGGAGGCTGATCCTGCGCGAGGCTGCCCAGTGCCCGGATGATGAGCTGGATATCTGCAGAGACATTGCCCGCTACCGGTATTTCAATACCAACAACATCTGGGTCAACCTGGAATATGTCAAAATGCTGATTGAGAAACAGGGAAGCATTCGCCTGCCCATGATCCTGAATCCCAAGACCCTGAATCCCCGTGACGACACCAGTCCGGCCGTCTACCAGATCGAAACGGCCATGGGATCGGCCATCTCGCTTTTTGAAGGCGCGGCCGCCGTCGTTGTGCCCAGGTCCCGCTTTTATCCGGTCAAAAAATGCAACGAGCTTCTGGCCATCCGGTCGGATTGCTTCACCTATTCCGACGCCTGCGGTCTTGTCGTAAACCCGAAACGCAGACTGGATCCGATTCAAATCGATCTGGACCCAAAATATTACGGCAGGATCGATGAATTCGGCAAAAGATTCCCTTATGGTCCGCCGTCTTTGCTGAACTGCGAATCACTTACCGTCAGAGGCGATGTATTCTTCGGAAATCAGATTGCTTTAAAAGGGAACGTCGTCATCCAGAACGCCGGCAGAATGCCGGTCACGGTTCCCGATGCAACCGTCATCGAAGGCCATATGTCCTTATAATTCAGCAGAGTCCGGATGGCATTCTTGATGGATGGGAAGCTGTTTTCGGAGAAATGCGGAGCCTTTTTACAGTCGAGCGGACGGACACGGGATGGCCTGCCGCCATAATATCAGCCGGGCCGGGACAGACACAGATCGACCAACGCATCTTTCAGCTCAGGGAATCTGAAGACAAATCCGGACGCAAGCAGTTTTTCGGGAATGGCCCGCTGGCTGGCAAGAAGCGTATCGGCAAATTCCCCCAGCATGAGCCGAAGCGCCATTGAAGGCGCCGGAATGAAAGCCGGTCTGCCAAGCACTGACCCCAGAATTCTTGCCAAGTCCCCGCTGGTGACCGGAGCCGGCGAACAAAGATTCACCGGCCCCTGAATCTTTTCGTTTTCCAGCATAAACATCAGGCCAGATAGCAGATCCGCGATGTGTATCCAGGAAAACCACTGCCGGCCGCTGCCCATCGGCCCGCCGGCAAAAAACTTAAAGGGCGTGATCATCTGCTTCAGGGCGCCGCCCGATTTTCCCAGGACCACGCCAAAACGCGCAGCCGCAACCCGGATGTTTTTTTTCTCGGCCTCAAACGCCGCATGTTCCCAGTCTTTCCCGACCAGAGACAGGAAATCCCTGCCGCAGGGTTCGGACTCCGTAAGAATATCATCCCCCCTGCTGCCATAATAGCCGACCGCGGAAGTGCTGATCAGGATCTGCGGCCGATCACCGGTCATTGCCTCGACAACATGGCGGGTGGTCAGAATGCGGCTGTCATAGATCTGCCGCTTGTAAGCAGGCGTCCACCGCTTGAATATGGACATTCCCGCCAGGTTGATCACCGCATCCGCATCCTTCAGCGCATGCTGCCAGGGCCCTCTTCGGGTTGTATCCGCAGAAATCGCACAAAAACGATCCGTATGGCCGACAGGCGCAGGTGCGCGACCGATAACGGTGACATCATGACCGCTGTTCAGCAGCTGCTGTGTCAGAAAGGAACCGACAAACCCGGTTCCACCGGTTATCAGGAATTTCATCCGGGGCATCCTTTTCGATTGAAGCGGTTGCTGCCCACGGGGCAGAATGGGGATTATCCGATATTGAATTTCCCGGATTCGATATACGGGACATCTTCAACATCGATGGCATGGACAATGTCCTTGTTCAGCCTGAGTTTCATCTCCTGCACAACGGCCCGTTTCTTGTTCAGGGATTTTGCGAAGGAAAGGGCCCGCGGCATCAGATCCTGGTGAGAGCAGCCTTGGGTAATGATATGATGCTCTTCGCACATAGCCGCTGTCAGGCGATTTCCCGTATATTCCATTTCTTCGAGTTTATACATGGGAACGGCCTTTTTCAGCAGGGCATTCATCCCCGGCAGGAAAGGAATCCCCAGGTCCACTTCCGGAAAGCAGAAAAACCCCCTGTCCGAGCGCATGAACCTGAAATCGAATGCGCAGCACAGAATGGCGCCGCCTGCAAATGCGTGACCGCTGATCGCGGCAACGGTAAGCAGCGGATAGGTGACGATGCGTTTGAATAGGCGGTTCAAAGAATAAAAAAATGCCTTTGCGCCGGCGACATCTCCTTTCTGAATGACCGGAACCAGCCACTCCAGATCGATGCCGTTTGAAAAAATCTTTTCATGGGACGCTGTCACCACAAGTGTTGTGGCTTCGGTTCTGCTTTCCACTTCATCCAGAACAGATAAAAAATTTTGCAAAAAAGACGGATTGAAATGATTCTCACCGCAGTTCAGGGTAACAACCGCCACATGCTCATCCACATTATAGTCAATCACCGACATTGTTTTCCTCCGATTCCGCATAGGTCAAGCAAATACATATTATTACCGGGCACCGTCAAAGAACGCCCGATCGATCATGAAGCCGCAATCCCCTGAAAACGGACATTGCACCCGATTGTCATGACTGTTGCAGTTTGCAATCCTGATCCCATTCCGGGCAGGCTGTTTTTATATCCGTTGTGTATTTCAGCATGCACTCACCGCATTCCAGGTCGATATTCGGGACATTTCCATATCGGGCCTTGATTTCTTCGGGCGTCAGGACGGTCAATAGCGTACAGCCGCATTTGGGACAGGCGGATTGAATCTTATATCGTTTTTTTGACATATCCGGATTCCTTTTTGATGAAGTTGAGTTAAACCGCTTTTTTTGATTATATTCAAAAATATCATTCAAATGTCAATACAAAAGCACCGGATAAGGACATAAAGTGATCTTCTTTCAGCATCGCCTGCCTGTCTCGCAAATGCCGCGGGCAAGCGCCGGTCACGAAAGATCCTGCCTCCCGGCAGCCCCTGTCCGCCGATCGATAATCCTGATGACAACAAGTGTTACATCATCCTCTTTTTGCAGCGGAAAGCGAAACCGCTCCAGAGTGCTCATGATGTTATCAACGATTTCAGCAGCCGAAGATTCGGCGTGGCTTCTGATGATGTCCTTCACTCTGTCCTTTCCGAACATCTCCCCTTCAGGGTTGTGCGTCTCCCAGATGCCATCCGTTCCGATGATCAATGTCTGCCCGGGAAGCACGTCAATTTCGGACTGATCATACCGGGCATCGTCAAAAATCCCCAGGGCCATTCCTTTCCCTTTCAGTGCCTGGATCTGTCCGGTATGCGCGTCAAAAAGAAAAGCAGGATCATGTCCGGCATTGACCCAGCGCAGTTTTAGCCGCGCCCGATCCAGTTCGCCGTAAAAAAGGGTCATGAACCGACCTGAATCTTCAACATCCCGGGACAATTGGCGGTTGACATCGGAAATCACCTGCGCGGGGCCGCCGGACATGGATGAACGCATGCGAAGCAGTGCCCTGGCTGTTGTCATGACCAGGGCAGAGGGGACGCCGTGATCCGATACGTCTCCGACCACGACGCTGAAACTGTCCGCACCGCTTATTTCCGGCACATAGATATCGAAATAGTCCCCGCCCGTCTCATCGCAATAACTGCAGGCAGCGGCCATATCGATGCCGCTTATCCGGGGAAGGGTCTTCGGCAGCAGATTCTGCTGAACCTCCATTGCCATGTTCAAAGAATGCCGTATCCGGGAACGCTCTCGGAGAACGTCCACCATTTTATTGAAATTTTCCGCCATCGCACCCAGTTCGTCATTGGATCTGACCAGAACTGAAGCCGTCAAATCACCGCTTTCAATACGGATCATGGCTTTTTCGATATCCCGGATGGGATCGACAATGCTGATGGCAAACTGACGGGACAGGAAAATTGAAGCGGATATGCCGATAATCACCCAAAAAATCGTCAGATTCAGCATGCTGTTCAAAACAATCTGCGGATCCATGACCGCCATCAAGCGAGCCTTATTATAGGAAAGGATCGCCATCATCCCGAGCGGCAAAATGCTCGTCAAAAAAAAGGTGATGAGCATCCGGATTCTCAGTTTTAACCGATATGCGTCCGGCGTTTTTACCATACTCGCAGCGGGGAAAAAATAGGGCCGGATCTTTCTGCAGAGGGTTTCCATGGTAAAGAGAATGATTGCGCCGGTTACCAGGCCGGCAAGAACAGTCCCCCCGAAAATGCGCATCGCATGCTTGATGCTTTCAGCAATTGTTTCTCCGGCAGGATGGTTCAACAGCCTGAACAGCGCCATCAACAAAGAGGCAAGCCCCCACATCACAAGTGTAATACCAGCGGAGATAAACGGCAGATTCAGGATTTGTCGCCGCGCCTTGTTTTGCAGATCCGACGGAGCGATCCTTCCCTGACGGAGGATATGGATATAAGCCATGAGGCTTTTTTTCCATCGGTATTGGCACCACATTCCGATGAGGATCAATGAAATGGTGACGATAACGGGAATGACAAAGGCATCATACAGGTCCGGAAAATTTCCTGTCGGCTCAAAATGATAAAAATAGAAAATGCACAGACCCGCGCCGATGGCATTTGCAGCTACATGAAGCATGTTGAAGCTGCGCCATTCACGGTCATTGAATGACGGTATTCCTGTAGACGCAGGCGATATGTTTTCAGCCATGAGACCCTCGAAACGAAAAAAACATCTATCCGGACAAGCAGTTTATGTACCGGCGCGAACGTATGCCAACCTACCGTTACGGCGGTGTTGTGTCAACCGCTTGTTGGTGATATGGTAGACGTTCAAAATTTTCGGATTTGCCGCGCCAGCAAATGAGCATACTCTTAGGGACATATCGCAGATCAACCCGTCTTTCATCAAAAAAGGCAACCGCCTTTCCCTTGACCGGTATAAAGGCCCCTGCCAAGGCAGGTAGCGGTAAAATATGAAAACCGGACAAAACAGAAATTATTGAAAACCGTACATGACAAAAGTATCGGGAGAAACAGTTTATGCTTAACCCTGCCGGTAGCCGGACGCACCAGAGCTTTCGGCGCCGTTTCTTAGCACCGGGTCTGCTGGCGCTTACAGCCTTTATGGCTGCCGGATTCATTTTGGAGGGTCGCAGCCTCGCAGCAACTGAAGACCGCGGCACCCTTCCCGCGGCATCCGTGGTTGAAAATCACCGGGAATCCATTGAAAGCACCATGGATACGGAAACCCAGAACAATGCGGAATTGAAATCCAGTCTCGATCTTGCGGAAAAATACAAAAAGGCGCTGACCGCAGAAGCCGTTTATAATGTTCAGTTATCGGCGTACGGAAATATTCTCCTGCTGCCCCAGACCACTGCGGCGGATCTGGAAAAAGCCAGGATTGACACCCTGACCGCGCGGGACGACATTGATACGAAGCTGAAGGATATTTCCGACAGAACAGGCCTGTTCAACCCGATGCTGGAGAAAACCCGGGAGCAGCTCAGCCTGAATGAAAAACAGTTGTCGGATATCAGTGCGGCCGGCCCGACTGATCCCGTCTCCGGCGCTTTGAAAAAAAACCTGCAAACACTGATTGCCCTGCTGACGACCAAGCAAAAACGCATTGAAAAAATCCTTGATATCTATCAGCCGCTGAAGCAGCAGCTTGAAGAAACCCGGACCGCGCTTTCCGATCTGTCGGAAAAACTGAACCGTCAGATTGCCCTGAAAAAGCAGGAAGCGCTTTTCCAGCGCAGGGCATCGCCGCTTCTGGCGTTGAATGTCATGCAGATTGAATCTGAAATGACGGCTGTTTTCAATAAAACACGCACGCTGTTATCCGATGATTTCCGGACATTGTTCACCCGGTCATTCTGGGAATCCGCCGGTCACAGATTGTTGACGGCGCTGGTTTTTTACGCGGGCATTCTGTGGGGACTGATCCGCCTCCGCAGGTTTTGTCATAATTTTGAACAAAGCGGCTGGCTGGCCAAGAGGCCCTGGCGGCATCTGGCTTTCAGTATTTTGGAAAAATCTCTGGTTCTTGCCGGAACAACGGCATTCATTGCCGGATACCTGGCCCTTCAGCCGGTATCAGCCGAGATTGCAAAGTGGAGAATCGCTCCGGATTTTCTGTGGCTCTGGCTTTTGACCCGGTGGGGGCTGGCAGGCATTCAGACATGGAACCAACTGCCATTGCCGGCAATTCCGCCGGGGATCGGCAAAAAACTTTGTTTCGGACTTCGCAGTTTCCGGTTGTTCGGAATCCTGTATCTGGGGCTGGAATGGTTTCTGGATGGTAATTCAAGCATCCTGATTCTGGCACGGATGCTGTTCGGCATCGTCCTGGTGACAGGGTATATCCGTTTCTGGAAAGCATTGAAATCAACGGCTGTTTTTTCCGGCAGATTTCTCCAGATCCGTTCGATCGTTGCGGCAGCCGGATATGCGGTTGCAGGTCTCGGGCCTGTTCTGGAACTGATCGGCTATGGATATCTGGCCATTTACTGGTACTCATCCTGGGGCATCACCCTGATCGCCTGCTTCTGGGGCGCGATATTGATGATGTCGCTTCGGGAATGGCAACAGGAAATTGGCAACCGGAATTCCTTTGATTCAGGCAAGCAGTCACCCGATCGCTACACGCTGCGGTGGTTGTTCATGAGGGTGTTGTGGGCAATCTGGTTTCCGGCTTTTTTTATCGCTGTTTTGATGGCCTGGGGCGCTAAAAATGCCGTGATCTTCAGTTTTTTCAGAATCATCAATTATCCGGTCCCCGTCGGCGATATGCGCTTCAGCCTTCTGGGTTTTGCCTGTTCGGCCCTGATGCTGCTGCTGACCCACCTGTCCTCCCAACTCTGGCGTCGCATGCTGCGGGAAAAATTTCTGTCCGGAAGCGGCATGGACGCGGGTCTGAAAGACTCCATCACCAGCATCAGCATCTACCTGATCTGGGCCACCGGCATCTTTATATCGCTTCGAATGATCGGGGTCAGCTCAACATCCCTTACCGTGGTTTTCGGAGCCCTCAGTATCGGGCTCGGGTTCGGCCTTCAGAATATTTTCAACAATTTTATCAGCGGCATTATCCTGCTCTTTGAACGGCCCATTCAGGTCGGAGATGCTGTTGAAATCAGCGGGGTTTGGGGTGTTGTCCAGAAAATCAATGTTCGCTCGACCCTGGTTCAAACCTATGACAACGCCTCATTGATCATCCCCAATTCCGAGTTTATCAGCAACAAGGTTATCAACTGGAGTTTCAAGGACCACCGCATCCGAAGGGTCATTACCGTCGGGGTGGCTTATGGATCGGACACCGCACTGGTGTCCGCCACCCTTTTGGAAATTGCCGAAAAAATGCAGTGGGTTTTAAAAACGCCTGCGCCCGATGTCCTGTTTTCCGATTTTGGAGACAGCGCGCTGATCTTCAAGCTTCGCGTCTGGACCCTGGTGGACCACATGGTCAAAGTGGAAACCCATATCCGGTTTGAAATAGAGCGGCTGTTTCGGGAGCGTCGCATCGAAATCCCGTATCCGCAGCACGACGTTCACATCATCACTGCTGAAAAACCAAGCGGGCCATCTGAAAAGACATGATGAATTTTTCTTATAAAACCCCGGGCGACGGCTGCCGCCCGCCGATCGCGCCCTGACATCCGGCGGCTTCTATCAATAAAGGCCATGATCAAACCCAAAATAGCGCTATACTGGTGCGCCGGCTGCGGCGGCTGCGAAGAATCGGTCATTGATCTGGGCGAAGATCTGCTGAAATTTGCGCAATCCGTGGAAATCATTTTCTGGCCCGCCGCCATGGACGCGCGGCATTCAGATATTGAAGGCCTGCCGGACGGCGCCATCCTTGCGTCATTTATTAACGGCGCCATTCAGCAGGAAGATCACGTCAGCATGGCCAGGCTGCTGCGGAAAAAGTCCCGGTACGTCTTTGCCAACGGCGCATGCGCCCATATCGGCGGCGTAATCGGCCTGGCCAACCTTCACCGGCCGGAAGACGCCCTTCAAAGAGCGTTCATCGACGCAGAGACCGTCTTAAATCCATCCGGTACGATTCCCGGATCCGGACTTTTTTCAGCCTGTCCGTTGCCCCGGCACCTGAACCGGGTCAAAACCTTGAACCAGATCATTGATGTGGACTATTATATTCCCGGTTGCCCCCCGCCTTCGGAATTGGTGAAACATGCCTTTTACAACCTTCTTGAAAACAGCCTTCCGCCAAAAGGCAGCATCCTGTCTGAAAATCGGGCGCTCTGCCATTCATGTCCACGGCAAGCCACCCTTCCGCAGCGGCTTTCCGTCAGGCGGTTCAAACGGATCCACGAAATCCCGTGGGACCCGATCCAATGCTTTCTGGATCAGGGAATCATTTGCCTGGGTCCTGCAACGCGCGGAGGCTGCCTGTCCCGGTGCATTTCGGCAAACATGCCCTGCAGGGGGTGCATGGGGCCATTGGACGGCGTCCGGGATCAGGGGGCAACCGCCGTCTCTTTTATCGCATCCCTGATAGATGAAGCCGATCCAGAAAAGATTGCAGCCATTGTATCGGAAATTGCAGACCCGGCAGGGCTGATTTACCGGTACTGCCTGGCTGCATCGCTGATTAAACCGCAAAATATAAAGAGCTGACTGAATCAAGTCCTGTTCCCCAAGGAGACATCATGGCCCAGCGCATCCTCATTGACCCGATTACGCGGATAGAGGGGCACGGCAAAATCGAAATCACCCTAGATGCACACCAAAAGGTCAGCGATGCACGGTTTCAGGTGCCGGAGTTCAGGGGATTTGAAAAATTCTGCGAGGGCCGGGCAGCAGAAGAAATGCCGACACTCACTCAGAAAATCTGCGGCGTCTGCCCGACCGCCCATCACATCGCATCCACCAAAGCCCTCGATGCACTGTTTCGCACCGATCCGCCCCCTGCGGCAAAAAAACTCCGCGAACTGGTTCACCATGCCTTCATGTTCGAAGATCACCTGCTTCACGTATTTTACCTCGGCGGACCGGACTGGCTTCTGGGTCCGGATGTTCCGGCTTCTGAGCGAAACATCATCGGACTTGCACAACGTCTTGGAAAATCCTTTACGGCTTCGATGATGTCGGCAAGGAACAGCGCCAGGGAAATCATTGCCAGAATCGCCGGAAGCGCCCTTTATCCGGTGTTTGGACTTCCGGGCGGTGTTTCAAAATCCCTGAGCCCTGAAGACAGAATATTTGCACTGTCTGCTTCAGATGACATGGTGGCATTTGCCGGACTGACTCTGGAACTGTTTGAAATCCGCCTGCGGAAAAGCGCCGCCCTTGCGGAAATGATGACATCTCCCGTATATTTTCAGCCGTCATATTATTTGAGCATGGTTGATGATGCCGGAAGACTCAGCTTTTACGACGGCAGGATTCGGATTATGGATCCTGCAGGCGCCATTCATTCAACCTTTGAAGCCGGGGATTTTTCCCGCCATCTCATCGAACGGGTCGAACCCTGGACATATATGAAAACCCTCTGGCTGCAGGCGCCGGGCCAGTGCCTTTTTTCAGAAGATGCGCCTTGCGGCCTCTACCGTGTCGGGCCGCTGGCCAGGCTGAATGTCGCTGAAAGCATTTCCACCCCCCTGGCACAGGCCGGGTATGAAAGGATGGTGCATTATTTTGGCAAAAAGCCTGTTCATCATACCATGGCGTACCACTGGGCCAGATTGATCGAAGTGCTCTATGCCGCCGAGCGGACTGCCGAACTGGCCAACAATCCGATGATCCTTGATTCGGAGATTCGCCGCCTGCCCGCACCCTTAACGGCCGCAAGATCGGGCACGGGAGCTTGTGAAGCGCCCCGGGGAACCTTGTTTCATGCCTACCAGGCAGACACGCGGGCGATAATTTCAAAACTCAACCTTGTGGTAGCCACGCAGCACAATGCGGCCGCCATCTGTAGATCGGTGTTTCAGGCAGCTTCACAGCTAATCCCGGACGGCCGGGTTTCAGAGCGGACAACCCGCCGGATCGAAATGGCGTACCGCGCCTACGACCCTTGCCTGGCCTGTGCAACTCACTGAACGGAACAAAACAATATTATTTCCATGACAGTCATGGTATAATTATAAAATGTGTTTTGTTGCTTATTCTCTTGCCGCTGACAGCAGGCGATGCGCTGTCCGTAAAAATGGAGACGAACCGAATGGCAGTAGTTGTTCTGGATACACTCGGGGTAAAATGTCCTCAGCCTGTTTTGAAAATTGCCGTAAAAGCCCCCGGCATGACACCGGGCGACATTCTAGAAGTACTGGGAGACTGCCCGACATTTGAAAGAGATATTCGGGCATGGTGTCGGCGCCTGGGAAAGGTAATGCTTTCAGTAAAGGAAGAGGAAGAAACCGCAAAAAGAATTCAAATTCAGTTTTGAAGGCATTTATAATATGTCTCCGCTTACCTTGCCAAAGTCATTTTTGAAAGACGCAACAGCTATTGAAAAGGATCGGATTTCGTGACCATCCGCCCGCCATGCTGGGAACAATTCGGGTGCAACCAGAAAGACTGTCCGGTTGGAATATTTACCGAAACCGCCTGCTGGACCATCCCTGCCCTGAATTGGCAGGAAACAGTGGCGGAAAGTTTTCCGGATAAACTGAAAAAATGTCTGGTTTGTTCCTGTTTCCAGAAATTCAAAACTCCGGAAACCCTGGAGGACATGCTTATCCAACTGATCGGTCGCCATTTGGAAGCCCTTAAAACGGCAATGGAAAAGAATCGCGATCAGGAGCACTCCCGAACAGAGATGGCCATCGGACTGTCCGAGGTGTTTGAAGCCCTGAGAAGAATCGCATCCGGAGACCCGTATGTTCGAATATCGGAAGACTCCGGCCTTGAGCTTATCGCTCAACTGAAGGCGCTGGTGAACCTTACGGCAAGAAACCTCGGAGAAATCGTGGACCTGTCCCATGAATTCGCCATTGGTCTGGCTGAACATTTTGACGTGCTTCACAGGCTGTCGAGCGGCGATCTTTCGGCGCGGATCACGGGGACATCGCCGGTGGAACTTCTGGAATCCCTGAAACGCGTCACCAATGATATGATTCATAAAGTATCCCGGCAAATCGCCGACCAGAAAAAGGCCGAAGAAGAGGCCCAGGAAAGCGAGCGGCTGATCTCAACGCTGATGAGAAACCTTCCGGGCATGGTGTATCGGTGCCGGAACGACCGAAACTGGACCATGACTTTTGTCAGCGAAGGATCCGTGAGCCTGACCGGATATTCGCCCAAGGACCTGGTCGGCAACCGCGCCCTGTCTTTCAGTGATCTCATTCACCCGGATGACCGGGAAATGATCTGGGACCAGGTTCAAACCGCCTTGCTCCGGCACAACCCCTATCAGTTGCAGTACCGGATTCAAACCGCCTCCGGCAGCGAGAAATGGGTCTGGGAGCAGGGTTCCGGCATTTACTCGGATGAGGGCGAACTGCTTGCCCTGGAAGGCTTTATCAACGACATCACCGAGCGAAAAACAGCCGAGGTTCTGATAAAAGCTTCCGAAGAAAAATACCGGGCACTTGTGAACAACATGCAGGATGGCGTCTTTATCCTTCAGGGCAGCAAAATCAAATTTGCCAACGACGCGCTGGCTTGCATGCTGGGCTATTGCGTCGCGGAAATGGCGGATCTGGATTTTTTGCCGCTGATTGCCCCCGAATATCGAGAGGTTACTGCGGACCGCTACCAAAAACGGCAGGCCGGTGAATCCGTAGAAAGTGAATACGAGCTTGACCTTCTCCACAAGGATGGGTCCACCCGGCTGACGGTCAACTTGAACATCGGTCTTATCAACTATCAGGGGAAAACAGCCAGCCTTGGAACCATCAAGGATATTACGGATAAAAGGCGGGCGGCGCAGGACCGGAAAAAACTGGAAAGTCAGCTCCAGCAGGCGCATAAAATGGAGGCCATCGGCACGCTTGCCGGCGGCATTGCCCACGACTTCAACAACCTGCTTATGGGCATTCTCGGGAATGCCACCCTGACCCTGATGAACATGGATCCCGGTCATCCCGGGTATGATCGGCTGAAAAATATTGAAAAATACGTTCAAAGCGGCGCAGACCTCACCCGTCAGCTCCTGGGCTTTGCCAGGGGGGGGAAATTCGAGGTCAGGCCGACCAATCTGAACGATCTGATCCAGCAGACTTCCGAAATGTTCGGCCGCACGAAAAAAGAAATCACCATCAGTTTAAACCTTCAGAATGACATCTGGACGGTGGCTGTGGACCGTGGTCAGATCGAGCAGGTGCTCCTGAATTTATATGTCAACGCCTGGCAGGCCATGCCGGGTGGCGGAAACCTTCATCTTCAGACAGCAAATGTGACGCTTGACGACAGTTATATCCAGGCTTTTTCCGTGATTCCAGGAAATTATGTCAAATTTTCCATTACCGATACCGGCGTTGGAATGGATTCCGATACCCAGAAACGGGTATTCGAACCGTTTTTCACCACGAAGGAAAAAGGCAGGGGAACCGGGCTGGGGCTGGCTTCTGCTTACGGGATCATCAAAAATCACGGGGGGTTTATTAATGTCTACAGTGAAAAAGGCAGCGGAACTTCCTTTACCGTTTTTCTGCCGGCGTCGGCAAAAACGGCCAGCACTGAAAAAACGGCGCCGCAGCCTGTTTTAAAAGGCTCGGGAACGGTGCTGCTGGTAGATGACGAGCAGATGATTCTGGATGTCGGCAGCCAGATGCTGGGAAAACTGGGCTACCAGGTCCTGACGGCGCCAAACGGCAAGGAGGCCGTCAAGCTCTTTGAACGCCACAAGGATCGCGTTGTTCTGGTGATACTGGATATGATCATGCCGGTGATGGGCGGCAGCGAAACTTTTGACAAACTAAAATCAATGCAGCCGACCCTGAAAGTGTTACTCTCCAGCGGTTATGCTGTGGACGGCCAGGCATCCGACATCCTGAAACGGGGGTGTAACGGGTTTATCCAGAAGCCGTTCAACCTTGAACAACTGTCCAGAAAAACAAGCGAGGCACTGCATACGCAATGAATTTAAATTCATTGCGTTAGGCTTTCATTCCATTTGGCGTTTCACAGATTTTTCCAGCAATATCTTTCCAGAGATCCTCTTTTACTCATTTGATTTCAAGGATTATTTCCAACAGAAACCCATCGTCAATGTTTTTCTTGACATCACATCACATGCTCTGATAAATGAATGAATACTCATTCATATTCAGTCGGAATCGGGTGTAATATATTTGTCGTTTCCCTATAACAGGGGTATGAAATCAACCATTCAGGAGGCTATTATGAGCAGAAAAATCAGGACGGCTGCAGTTATCGGCTCAGGCGTCATGGGCGGCGGGATCGCCGCGCTTCTTGCCGGCGCAGGCATCAAAACGCTATTGCTGGACATTGTTCCATTTGACTTGAAGGAAGCTGAGAAAAATAACCCGGCTGCCAGAAACCGGATCGTCAAGGCCGGAATGGACACGGTCCTGATGTCCCGGCCGGCCCTTCTCATGCAGCGGAAAGACGCCGATCTGATCACCATCGGGAACATGGAAGATGATTTTCAAAAACTTTCAGACTGCGACTGGATTGTCGAGGTTGTGGTTGAAAACCTGAAAATCAAACAAGCGCTTTTCAAGCGTATCGAACCGATTCGTAAAAAAGGCAGCATCATTTCCTCAAACACTTCCGGAATTCCGCTCAAAGCCATGTCCGAAGGGCTGAGCCAGGATTTTCGCCAGCATTTCCTGGGAACGCATTTCTTTAACCCTGTCCGGTATATGAAGCTCCTGGAGATCATCCCGGGCGAGGAGACCCTTCCGGAAGTCCTGGCTTTTATGGCCGACTGCGGAGAGCGCATTCTGGGTAAAGGCATTGTCTGGGCCAAGGACACCCCCAATTTTGTCGCAAACCGGATCGGTGTTCAGGGCATTGTCAAGGCCATGCAGCTCATGCTGGAAGACGGCATCAGCATCCCTGAAGTGGACGCCCTGTTCGGCCCGGTTCTGGGCCGCCCCAAAACCGCCATGTTCAAGACCACCGACCTGGTGGGGCTGGATACCATGGGACATGTCGCCGGCAACACTTACAACCTGGTTGTAAATGACGAAGCCAGGGAGAGTTTTGTGGTTCCGGACTTTGTCAGGCAAATGATCGAAAAAAAAATCCTGGGAAACAAAACCCGGGGCGGGTTCTATAAAACCGAGCTGACGCCAGAATGGAAGAAAATCCGCAAAGTCATTGATCCGGCCACCCTGGAATATGTGGAATACGCGCCAGCCGACTTTCCCTGCCTGGCTGAAGCCAAGAAAGCAAGGGCCCTTGAGGGTAAAATGAAAGCCGTGCTGTACGGCGATGACAAAGGCGCCCGCTATGCCTGGAAGACCCTTGCCCACAACCTGATATATTCGGCCAACCGGATCCCGGAGATTTCCGACACCATCGTCGAAATCGACAACGGCATGAAATGGGGCTTTAATTTCACCATGGGCCCGTTTGAAACTTGGGATGCCATCGGACTGGTCGAATCCGTCGCCAAAATGGAAAAAGACGGGCTCAAGGTCCCGGCCTGCGTCAAAAAAATGATCGCATCCGGCCATACCGCTTTCTACAAAACCGTGGCAGGCAAAATTCAGTATTATGATTTTGCCTCCGAATCCTACAAAGACGTCAAGATCAGTGAGAATGTCATTTCCCTGGCATCCCTCAAGGCCGCCGGCAAGGTTGTCAAATCCTGCAAATCCGCATCCCTGGTGGATATCGGAGACGGCGTCTTCTGCTGCGAATTCCACACCAAGATGAATGCCCTGAACGGCGAGATCGTTCAGTTCATGGATGAATGCAGGGAATATGTGGATGCCAACGGCGTTGGCCTTGTTATCGGCAACCAGGCCGGCGGCATGCCGGGCGCGTTTTCAGCCGGCGGGGACCTGGCCTTTATGTCGACCCTTGCCAAAGAAGGCAAATACGCGGAAATCGATGCGTTTCTGGCCCAGGCGCATGCGGGATCGCTTAAAACCAGATATTCCAGCTTTCCGGTTGTGGCCGCACCCTACGGCATGACGCTTGGCGGCGGATGCGAAGTGTGCCTGTTCGCGGACAGGATCGTGGCCCATGCCGAGCTTTACATGGGCCTGGTGGAAATCGGCGTGGGGCTTCTGCCCGGCGGCGGGGGATGTTTGAACCTGTGGCGGAAGATGACGGCCAATATTCCCGAAGCCGTTACGGATGTGGATCTTGCCAAATTCTTTGCCCCGACCTTCATGGCCATTGCCATGGCCAAAGTCTCCACATCGGCCGCCGAAGCCCGGGCAAACGGTTTCCTGGGGCCCAATGACCGGATCATCTTCAACCGGGATTACCTGATCGGCGAAGCCAAAAAAGAAGTCCTGAAAATGGTGGACGAGGGTTATGCACCGCCGGTCAAACGCAAGATCAAGGTGCTCGGCGAAGCAGCCCAGGGCATGATCAACGCGGAACTCTTCAATATGGAAAACGCCAAATTCATCAGCGAATACGACGTGTTTTTGGCCAAACGCATCGCCTTTGTCATCAGTGGCGGTGAAGTGCGCACCAACAGTGAAGTGGATGAAGAAACCATTCTCAAGCTGGAACGCGATGCATTTACCGATTTCTGGAAACAGGAAAAAACCGTGGCCCGGGTTGATCATATCCTAAAAACCGGCAAACCGCTCAGAAATTAAGAACAGGAGGATTCTACCATGAGAGACGCTTATATTGTTACATCCGTCAGAACCCCGGGATGCCGGCGAAGCAAGGGGGGGTTCAAGGACACGCGGCCGGAAGATCTGCTGTCCTTTATCCTGAACGCAGCCATGGATAAAACCCCGAACCTGGAAAAGAAGGATGTGGACGATTTGATGATCGGCTGCTCGTTTCCGGAAGCCGAACAAGGGCTGAATATCGGCCGCATCGCCTCCCAGATAGCCGGGTTCCCCCCGGAAGTCTCCGGCGCAACCGTCAACCGGTTCTGTTCATCCGGGCTCGAAGCCATTGCCCTTGCCTCCCTGCGGGTCATGTCCGGCTGGTCCGATATCGTTATCGGCGGCGGCATCGAATCCATGACGTACGTGCCGATGGGCGGCAATCTTCCCAGGCCTCATCCGGATCACAGCAAGACCCGCGCGGATCTTTATGCATCCATGGGCATTACTGCGGAAAACGTCGCCAACAGGTATAAGGTTTCGCGCCAGGAGCAGGATGAATTCGCCTACCAGTCTCACATGAAAGCCGGTGAGGCGAAAGCCAAGGGCCTGTTTACCGAAATCGTTCCGACGCCTGCGGCAAAATTTGTCAAACAAGCCGATGGCACATACAAAAAGGAAACGTTTGTTATCTCCCACGATGACGGCATTCGGGAAACCACAACGGTGGAAGGGCTTGCCAAATTGCGGCCGGTATTTGCTGCAAACGGTTCCGTTACGGCGGGGAATTCCTCCCAGACCACGGATGGGGCGGCCGCATCCATTATCATGAGCGGCGAAAAAGTTAAAGCCCTGGGTCTGAAGCCCATCGCCAAACTCAAATGCTACACCACCATCGGGTGTGAGGCGGATGAAATGGGCGTTGGCCCCCGGTATGCCATTCCAAAACTCCTGAAGCTGGCAGGCCTTGGCATCCAGGATATCGATCTGTTCGAGATCAACGAAGCCTTTGCTTCCCAGGCCATTTACTGCGTCCGGGAGCTGGGCATCGACATGACCAAGGTCAACATTCACGGCGGCGCTGTTGCGCTGGGTCATCCTCTGGGATGCACCGGGGCCAAACTCTGCGCCACGCTTCTGGCCAACATGAAACAGCGCAGTGTCAAGTACGGCGTCGAGTCCATGTGCATCGGCGGCGGCATGGGCGCAGCAGCCTTGTTCGAGATGTGCGACTAAAAAAACGGGGGGCGAAAATTGCTTTTGCCCCCCTATCCCGCATCTGCGTTTCCCTCACCCTACCCGCCATTTTGACCAAACCGCCTCCGGACACGCTCCATGACAGCCTGAGCCGTTTTTTCCTTCATTATATCGCAGAGAAAACCGCGCGTTTCTTGAACATTCAGGGACCGGATCGCCTGTTTGGCCAGGGGAATGGCGTTTGGATTCATGCTGAATTCCTGAATACCAAGCCCCATCAGGACCGGAATGTGCAGGGGATCTCCCGCCATTTCCCCGCACATGAACACTTTTTTCCCCTTTGCGCGAGCCGCATCCACGGTCTGCCGGAGCAGGCGAAGAATCGCCGGATGCAACGGATTGAAAAGATAAGCCACCTGACGGTTTCCCCGGTCAATGGCCAGAGAGAACTGAATCAGGTCATTGGTGCCGATACTGAAAAAATCAACGGCATCCGCCAGAATATCGGACAGGATTACTGCCGAAGGAACTTCGATCATGATTCCGGTCTGTATGTCGCGGTTATGCGCAATTCCTTCTTTTTGCATCTCGGTTGATACCGTATCGAGGATGGCCTTGGCTTCCTGGATCTCTTCAAAACCGGATATCATGGGGAATAAAATCCGTACATTTCCGTAAGCCGCAGCTCTTAAAATGGCGCGAAGCTGGGTTTTAAAAATATCCGGATGCATGAGGCAATACCGGATGGCCCGAAGTCCCAGCGCGGGATTGTCCTCAATACTTTCGACAGGCCGGTCCAGGGCTTTGTCCCCGTTGATGTCCAAGGTCCGGATGGTGACCGGTCTTGGCGCCATGACTTCCACAACGTCTTTGTACTTTTCAAAGAGTTCGTCCTCGGTGGGATAATCGGGCCTTCCCAGGTACTGAAATTCGGTCCGGTAGAGGCCGACGCCGTCTCCGCCGCGATCCAGAACCGACACGATCTCTTCCGGAAGTTCGATATTCCCCATCACCATAAACCGATGGCCGTCAAGGGTGACGGCATCCAGATGACTCTGGCGGCTCAGAGCCGCCATTTGAATTTCATATTGTATCCGGCGTTCTTCATACAAAACAAGGCTCTGCTCGGAAGGATGAAGAATGACATTACCGGAAATGCCATCCACAATGATCAGGGCATCATTGCCAATGATTTTTGTCGCATGATCCAGGCCGGAGACAGCCGGAATTCCCAATGTTCTTGCGATAATACTGGTATGCGATGTTCCCCCGCCCTTGTCGGTAATAAATCCCTTGACGCGTTCCAGTTGAATCTGGCTGGTTTGCGCCGGAGACAAATCCGCGGCGACCAGCACCACCCGCTTATCAATCGTGGCGATATTGACTTTTTCAGAACCTACCAGATTGTTCAGAATTCTGTCCGATACCTGGGCAATGTCAACGGCCCTTTCCTTCAAATAAGGATCGGTCATATTCATGAACATGGCTTTCAGGGAAGAAGCAACTTTTTTCAGCGCCCATTCGGCATTGATAAGATCCGCTTCAATGGTTTCTATTATTTTTCCGTACAGCAGCTTGTCTTTCAGCAGGACAACATGGGTTTCAAGAATATCGGCATGTTCCTTGATGGCATCGGGTGTGTTTTCAATAATGGCATGAAGTTCGTTTTTGGCTTTTTTTACAGCCAGTTTGAATCGCTTGATCTCGGAAAGTGCATGGGACGGAGCGATATGATATTTTTCGACGATATCAACCTCTTCCACATCGACAAGATATGCTTTTCCGATGCAGATGCCCGGAGAGACGCCAATCCCGGTTAGGGTGATTTCCCGCAAATCGCTGTCCGTCATGGCTAATTCTCTCCGAAACCGCTTTCAGCAAGGGCTGTGAGCGCATTCAATGTGTCAATGTCCTTGGCATTTTCAACAGAAAACCGGATGGGAGATCCTTTGGGGCAATACAGGGAAAGGATATCAATGATGCTTTTGGCGTCAACCTGTTCTCCATCGCTGATCATCCAGACCCTGAAAACAGCGTTTGCGGCGAGTGTGGCAATCTGGGCCGCAGGTCTGGCGTGAAGGCCAAGCGCATTGATCAGCGTGACCTCCTTTGAAATTATAAAATTTTCCGTCATGGGTACTTTCAGCAGCCGTCATGGGTGCATATACGCGGCATGTCCCAAAAAACGGATTGGAAGCTGCCGGGATTTATATTTAAATTTACATCAATACCGGTAACGATGTACCAACAATAGCATTTTTTGTCAATCTGTGACAACCTGTTCAAGCTTCAACCGTTAGCCGGCTTCTCTTTCCGTGTTGTTAGAAACAGTGATTGGTGGTATTGTCAACCGTGATTTTCATCGCGTTTAGAAGCATCAGCGGTACCGTATAATCGGAATGGATCCAAGAAAAAACCGATGGGAGAAACAGAGGGGCATCCTCGAGGTAAACATGATGAATTCGAATAACGTTCCTGTAAAGCAATTGTTACTTGCGGGAATCAGCGGCGCGCTGCTGACCGCATCATTTCCAAGCACCGGACTGTCCTGGCTGGCATGGATTGCCCTGATTCCGCTGATGATTTCACTTAAGGGCCAGACGATTAAGGACGGTTTCCGTCTGGGATTATTGACCGGCGGCGTACATTATCTGACGCTTTTGTACTGGCTGCTGCACACCCTGATGACTTTCGGCCATCTGCCCTTTTATTTAAGCGTTCCGATTCTTTTTCTGCTTGTCGCTTATATGGCGCTTTACCCTGCGATTTTTGCAGCCGTCTTTTCATGGGCCGATACGCAACCCGTCGTTATTTTATCGGCCATGCCGGCCGTATGGGTTGCCCTGGAATATTTCCGATCATTTTTTTTGTCCGGATTCCCCTGGGAATTTCTCGGATATTCCCAGTACCGTCAACTAACGCTGATTCAGGCAGCCGACATGACCGGCGTTTACGGCATCTCTTTTGTGATCCTTTCGGTAAATGTCGCCGGATTTCTTGTCTGGCAATATCTTTCGGAAAGAAAGACTTCGAACACCATGCGAAATCGCCGTTTGGCAGCAGGCGGAATGGCTGTTTCCTTTATTCTGGTTCTGTATACGCTGGGATATGGCCAGTGGCGCATCAGCTCGATCGATGCCGGAATATCCAAGTCGCCTTCAAGGAAAATCGCAATTGTTCAGGGCAACATTGACCAGACCGTCAAATGGGACCCGAAATTTCAAATTTCGACAACCGAGAAATATATCGCACTTTCCAAATCGGCGATTCCATCCAGCCCCGAGCTGATTGTCTGGCCGGAAACCGCAGCGCCGTTTTACTTTCTCTACAACGCCGGCCCGACGGAAATGGTTATTCAAGGGGTCAGGGAAACCGGAACCAGTTTTTTGATCGGCAGTCCGTCCTTTATCCGGCGGGATGACAAACCGGCTGATTATTTCAACAGCGCTTTTCTGATCGACCCGAACGGGAATGTGACCGGAAAATACGACAAGGTCCATCTCGTGCCTTTTGGTGAATATGTCCCGCTTCAGAAATGGTTTCCGTTTATTGGAAAGCTCGTTGAGGAAGTCGGCGATTTCAAATCCGGCCGAAAAGGTCAGGTCCTGATCTGGGGGGATTCCCCCCTGGGAATTCAGATCTGCTATGAAATGATTTTCCCGGATTTGTCCAGGGAAATGGCCAGAAACCATGCGGCATTTTTAATTAACATGACAAACGACGCCTGGTATGGTAAAACCAGTGCACCGTATCAGCATTTTTCCATGGCTGTTTTCAGGGCTGTTGAAAACCGCAGGTCCCTGATTCGTTCCGCAAATACCGGCATCAGCGGGTTTATTGATCCGGTCGGCAGGATTGTCGCATCAACACCGCTTTTTGAAGAAGCCGTTGTCACCCGTTCCATGCCTGTACTAAAAACAGAATCATTTTATACCCGATACGGCGATGTTTTCGCCATGGCCTGCATGGCGATCAGCTTTCTATTGTGTTTTCTCCGCGCCGTCAGCCAAAAAAAATAATCCATGTTTTGCACATTCAACCTGTTCGAACAAGGTAACCATAAACAAAGGAGGCTTGTCATGTCGTTGGAAATCAAACAGACCATCAAGGAACTGAATCAAAAATTAGAACCGTTCAAGGAGTATCTTTGACCTGGCTGGCAAGGAAAGACGGCTGATGGAAATTGAGTCCATGATCGCCGGCAAGTCTTTCTGGGACAACCCGGAAAAGACCACCGGCATATTAAAGGAACGCGCGCTGCTGTCCGCAAAGGTCGGCAACTTTAATTCTCTTTACCAGGACCTGGAGGACAGCGAGATTCTGCTGAACCTGGCGATGGAAGAATCCGATGCGGATGCCCTTGGCGAAGTCTCACGACAACTTGCTCAGATTGATAAACGCATCCAGGATCTTTCCTTGAGTCTGATGCTGGACGGCGAAGACGATCTGAATAACGCCATTGTATCCATCACCGCAGGGGCCGGCGGTACCGAGGCCCAGGACTGGTCCGAAATGCTGTTTCGCATGTATGCCCGTTGGATCGAGCGGAAAAACTTCAAGATGGAGATCGTGGATTACCAGCCCGGTGATGAAGCCGGTCTCAAGGGCGCAACATTTACAGTAACCGGCGAATACGCATATGGATATCTGAAATCCGAAAACGGCATTCATCGACTGGTCCGGATTTCGCCGTTCAACGCCAACGGCAAAAGGCAGACCTCGTTTTCGTCGGTTTTTGTCTATCCGGAGCTGAGCAACGAAATCGTGGTGGACATCGACGATAAAGATCTGCGCGTTGATGTGTTTCGGGCAAGCGGGGCCGGCGGTCAGCATATCAATAAAACCAGCAGCGCGGTCCGGATTACCCACCTGCCCTCTGGAATTGTTGTTTCATGCCAGCAGGAAAGGTCCCAGCACCGCAACAAGGACATGGCCATGAAAGTGCTGCGTTCCAGACTCTACCAGCTTGAAAAGCAGCGGCAGGACGACAAGCTTCAGGAAATGCATGACACCAAGGATGATATTGCCTGGGGAAGACAGATCCGCTCTTATATCCTTCACCCCTATCAAATGGTCAAGGATCACCGGATCGACCTGGACATCGGCAATGCCCAGGATGTGCTGGACGGATCACTCGATCCGTTTATCGAAGGGGTGCTGATGGCCGGAAAGTCACGGGGAATCAAATAAAATGGACCCCAGGGAAATCATTGCCTCGAACTGCCCGCAAGACTCCGCGGCATATGAAAACCTGGTGGAACACAGCAGCCTTGTGGCTCAAAAAGCTCTGGCACTGGCCTGCAACCTCAGCCATCTGAATCCCGACATGGATTTTAGCTATGAGGCTGCCATGCTTCACGCCATCGGCATCATCATGACCCGAACGCCGAAGCTTGGCTGTAACGGCGCCCTTCCCTATATCTGTCATGGATATTCGGGAAGAGCAATTCTGGAAAAGGCAGGATTGGCATGGCACGGATTGGTCTGTGAACGGCCAAGCCTTTTATGAACTCAGGGTTGAAGTGTATTTAATTGATTGTTTTCTTTGAAAAGAACACTCTTTAACCATGTGATCCCATAGGTCAGCAACGCAACATCATCGGTTTTGATTTTTTCCAGTGTTGGATCGTCCATCGGATATCGCTTGAGGAATGAGCTTTCCAGGACAAATTCCCGAAACCGGTCGATATCGTAGCTGACCATGAAAAACAGTTGCTTGGCCTTTTCCGTGAGTTGAATATTCATGGGGAAAGATCGTTTGCGGACCACAAGGTCCGTCCACCCCGCATTGATCTCGTCGTGTACATCCACGCTCTGGTCCCTGCGCCAGTCCCCGACGGTCCAGCTCTTGTCCTCTTCAAAACCTTTGCAGTGCGGCTCTTCGATCATGATATAAAAGCCATCATCATCAGCGCCTTCCTTGTGACTGAGAGAGGCAACGCCGATCGGATAATACCGGCAGGTAGTGGGCCGGTCCGAATAAACCAGGCACCCGTCGTTTCGGACAAAGGGGCAGGATTTGGATTCGTCGTCCAGAAGTTTCAAAAGGACAAGCGGCAGATCGGTTTTTTCAAGCAGTTGCGGTACCGTATACATGGCCAGAAACTGGCCGGATGTCAAATCCAGCTTCTTTTTCAAAAGAATGATATCATAGGGTGTTAGAATGATGCTGATGCCCCTGCAGCACCGGGTAAAGCAACCGATGTCTTTATGACACCGGAATTTGAACTGACTTCCCAGACCCAGTCGAACCGGTTCAATGCGGGCCTGGTTGTCATGATGATCAAAATTCATTTTTATTTCCTTTCAAAAACCGCATTATTTTTCAGATTTATATCGAAGCGGCTGTTTAAAGTCAATGTTATCATTCCTGGTTATGAAAAGTCTAATTGTAAACTTCATGATTTCATGATAAAATTTAAATTTGATCAGTATAAATGACTTGATAATATTCGGCCGATCCATCCTCCGGTTTTTGGCCTCCGATTTTTGGCTTCCGGTTTTTGGCTTCCGGCAATCCCGGATAAATAAAGTCATCACTTGCAAGGGGGAGCCCATCGACATCATATCGTTAAAAACCGGTATGCAGGCCCGGTCAAATCAGTTGAGAAGTCAAGGGAAAATCATTGCTTTTGTTCCCACGATGGGCTATCTGCACGAAGGTCACCTGTCGCTCATGCGACTGGCTAGGAGCCTGGCCGATACGGTGGTGGTCAGTATTTTTGTGAATCCTACGCAGTTCGGCCCCGGCGAAGACCTTGGCGCCTATCCCAGGGACTTTGATCGCGATCAGTCGCTTTGCCGCAAAGCAGGCGTGGACATTCTTTTTTATCCAACCGCACCTGAAATGTACGGTCCCCGATTTCAGACTTTCATTGCCCTGGAACAGCTTCCGCACCACCTCTGCGGCATATCGAGGCCGGTCCATTTCAGAGGGGTTGCAACCATTGTGACCAAACTGTTCAATATCGTCAAGCCCCACACGGCGATATTCGGCCAGAAGGATTACCAGCAGGTCAGGATCATACGGCAACTGGTTCAGGATCTGGATATGGACATCCAGATTACCAGCGGCCCTACTGTCCGGGAGCCGGACGGCCTTGCCATGAGCTCCCGGAATGCATATCTGAGCGCATCCCTGAGGCCATCCGCCCTGACACTTTATCAGGCGCTTTGCCAGACCAGGGACCAGATTGAGAAGGGTTTGACAGACGCAAAAGCCCTGATCCGGTCTGCTGTCAGCCTGATCCAGTCTTTTCCGGAAACCGCCATCGACTACATTGTCATCTGCGATCCGGATACGCTGGAGGACATGCAAACCATCGACAGGCCCGCCGTCATGGCGCTGGCCGTAAAAGTGGGGAAAACCCGCCTCATCGACAACATGATGCTATCCCCTCAAGGACAACCGTTTATTCATTCCCCGACAGCCATTGAACGGGAACCCCATTGATTAAAAACCAAGGAGAACTTATGAGCGAAAAATTCTTTTTTACTTCTGAATCCGTCACCGAAGGACATCCCGACAAGGTTGCGGACGCGGTTTCGGATTCGATTCTGGATGCAATTATCGCCCAGGATAAAAACTGCCGGGTGGCCTGCGAAACACTGGTCACCACAGGTCTTGTCTTTATTGCCGGAGAAATTTCCACGGCCTGTTACGTTGAAATGCCTGAAATCGCCCGCAATACGATCAAGGAAATCGGTTATCATTCCTCTCAGATGGGATTTGACTGGAGAACCTGTTCGGTGCTGACCAGCATCGACCACCAGTCTCCGGATATTGCGCAGGGCGTCAATACCGGTGAAGGGCTTTTCCTGGAGCAGGGCGCCGGCGACCAGGGCCTCATGTTCGGTTTTGCCACGGATGAGACACCGGAGCTTATGCCCATGCCCCTGATGTATGCCCACAAACTCTGCCATCGCCTCTCGACGGTCCGCAAAAACGGAAGCCTCGATTTTCTCCGTCCGGACGGCAAATCGCAGGTCACCATCGAATATGAGGACGGCATCCCCAGGCGGGTGGACACCATTGTCATTGCAGCCCAGCACAAGGCAGACGTCACGTATGAAGATCTGAAGGAAGCCATCATCGAGGAAGTCATTCGAAAAGTCATCCCCAGGCACATGATGGACGGGGATACCCGCTATTATATCAATGCCACGGGAAAATTCGTCATCGGCGGACCCATGGGGGACTGTGGCCTGACCGGGCGAAAAATCATTGTCGACACTTACGGCGGACAGGGAAGCCACGGCGGCGGCTGTTTTTCAGGCAAAGATCCTTCCAAGGTCGATCGCAGCGCATCCTATATGGCTCGTTATGTCGCCAAGAATATCGTCGCCGCCGGTATCGCCAAGAAATGTGAAATTCAGATTGCATATGCCATCGGCGTTGCCGAACCCGTATCCATCATGATCGATATGATGGGAACCGGGCAGATTCCCAAAGAGCGGGTCAAGGAAATCGTTCTGGAAGTATTTGACTTGAGGCCGGCAGCCATCATCGAGCACCTGGACCTGCTGCGGCCCATCTATAGAAAAACTGCCGCCTACGGCCATTTTGGCAGATCCGAGCCTGAATTTACCTGGGAAAACACCCAGATATCCAGCATTATCAGGGAAAAGGCCGGGCTATAAAATTAAAAGGAGATTCTCATCGTGTTAGATATTGACCTTTCGCTTCCTTTCAAGGTTGCCGATATGTCGCTTGCGGATTTCGGAAACAAGGAAATGAAGCTGGCTGAAAATGAAATGCCTGGCCTGATGTCCGTCCGGGAAAAATACGGCCCCTCAAAACCCCTCAAGGGGCTGAAAATCATGGGCAGCCTTCACATGACCATTCAAACCGCCATGCTCATTGAAACCCTCAAGATTTTGGGCGCCGATCTTCGCTGGGCCACCTGCAATATTTTTTCAACCCAGGACCATGCCGCTGCTGCCATCGCGAAAAACGGCTCGGCTGCCGTATTTGCCTGGAAGGGCGAGACCCTGGAAGAGTTCTGGTGGTGCACGGAACAGGCACTGCTCTGGCCGGACGGAACCGGCCCGGATCTGATTGTGGATGACGGCGGAGATGCAACGCTCTATGTTCATCAGGGCGTTGCCATCGAAAAAAATCCGTCTCTTCTCGATCAGTCCTACGACAGCGTGGACATGCAGTGCTTAATGGCCAGAATGCGGATCAGTTACCGGAAAGATCCAAAAAAATGGACAAAAATCGCGGCAACTATCCGCGGGGTTTCCGAAGAGACCACAACCGGCGTTCACCGGCTCTATCACCTGGCCCGAAAAGGCGAGCTGCTGTTTCCGGCGTTTAACGTCAACGACTCGGTCACCAAATCCAAATTCGACAATCTCTATGGCTGCAGGGAATCTCTGGCGGACGGCATAAAGCGGGCAACCGATATCATGATTGCCGGAAAAGTGGCGGTGATCTGCGGTTACGGTGATGTGGGAAAAGGGTGCGCCCAGTCCATGCGGGGATTCGGCGCCAGAGTCATCATTACGGAAATCGATCCGATCTGCGCGCTGCAGGCAGCCATGGAAGGGTATCAGATCATGACCATGGAAGAGGCTGCCGCGATCGGTGATATCTTTGTCACTGCCACGGGCTGCTACCATGTCATTACTGGCAGCCACATGGAAAAAATGAAACATGAGGCCATCATCTGCAATATCGGCCATTTCGACAACGAAATCCAGATGACCTATCTGGAAAACAACTCCAGGTGCGTCAAAGAAAACATCAAACCCCAAGTGGATAAATGGACCCTGGAGTCCGGCAGATCCATCCTGATTCTGGCCGAAGGCCGGCTGGTAAATCTGGGATGCGCCACAGGTCACCCCAGTTTTGTCATGAGCAACAGCTTTACCAACCAGTGCATGGCACAGATCGCCCTGGCAACCCAGAAACATGATTGCATGGTCTATACCCTGCCCAAGCTCCTGGATGAAGAAGTCGCCAGGCTTCATCTGGGAAAACTCGGTGCAAAACTCACCCAATTGACACCGTTTCAGGCCGACTATCTGGGCGTGCCGGCTGAAGGGCCGTTTAAGCCGGATCATTATCGGTATTGAAGAAAGCGCGAAATGGGTCTCGGATCATGGGCACAGAACAATACTTGACCATTACCGATGACCCATTGTTTTTGTTTATTTTCTGCTTGCTTCCAGCAATTCCTGCGCCACCCGAATGTCATACGCCTGCTTCGGATCAAAATGTTTTTGAGTGTTCATCCGGGATGCCTCTAAAATGGCTCTGTAAGGCATCCAGCCATGGGCTTTCCAAAGATCGGCGTCATCCGCGCTCCACAACCTGAAGCAGATGACACCGTCAACATCCTGCACATACATCCGCACACGTTTGTTATCCGGAAATGGGTAGTAGTAAAGGCCGTTTTCGTCTTTCATAATAGGGTCTGTTGGACTTTCGCTCTATCGGGTGGTCTGTTTATCGTATTAACAATTCTTGGCCGCAATGATCAGCGCCCATTTTGTTTCAAAAAAATATCAGAGAAATTCCCATTCTGCAAAGCAATTTATGCCTTAATCAGGCCGCACCGCCATGCATGCCTTTCACAGCTTGTTTCATTTAACAATAGGCGCACATGATTTTTTGATAAACCTCGGCCTCATCCGCACGGTTCCGCTTGATGCATCCATCCGCATATATCCGGCATTTTTCCTTCAGGACTCCGACGGCAGCCTGACGGCATTGAAGCGTCAGTTGATGGTTGTCAAGAATATTCATGATGGACTGTATCCGGAATCGGTCCAGTCCGGGATTCCGCGACAATTGATCATTATGTCCGCCGCGTTTCACAACCATCCTTCGCTCAATCAAATAAATGGGATAATATAGCCCGATTCTCAACCACAGATCATAATCTTCGCAGGCAGGAAAAGCTTCATTGAACAACCCGACCTCATCAAAAAGACTTTTTTTGATCATCACCGCTGAAGGGCTGACCAGGCAAAGCTGAAGAGATGGCACAAAAATCATTCCGGACGGCTTTTTATGGCGCGTCTTCGGGTTGACGCGAACACCGTTTCGAATCCAAATTTCATCGGTTTGACAAATTGCAGCTTCGGGATGGAACTTAAAAAAATCAACCTGACAGGAAAGCTTATCCGGCAACCACATATCATCCGAATCCAGAAAGGCGACATACTCACCTTTTGCCATCATGATGCCGGCATTTCTGGCGGCACTGACCCCTTTGTTCCTCTGGTAAATTGTTAAGATTCGATCCCCGTATGACGACAAAAGCGCCGATGTGGCATCGCTTGAGCCGTCATCAACAACGATGGTCTCAAAATCGATATATTCCTGTGACAAAACCGAATCCAGTGCCTCTTTCAGAATCCAGCAACGGTTGTAGGTGGGGATAATGATACTGATGAACGGATTGGAGCCGGCTTTCATCTTTTTTTGGAACCTTTTTTCTACAAATTGAAATCTTGACAAACTAAACGTCATTTGGTAAAAATTTAAAGATAATTTGCCGCTTCTCAGCGGGCCGTTAGCTCAATTGGTAGAGCACCTGACTCTTAATCAGTAGGTTATTGGTTCGATTCCAATACGGCCCACCAATAAATTCAATGGATTACGGCTAAAAGCTGTAATCCATTTTTTGTTGTGAGTGCATTTTATCCAGTATTTATCCAGCGTTTTTATCTGTTGAAAAATACTCTAAACAAAAAACAGGACAAAGATAAATCATCCCTGCCCCCTGTTGACTGTCTTTTTATCCCGGATTCAATCTTGAATCAACCGATTTGAAAAATATGACATCCCCGCCCCAAAAAAATCCCACAAATCCAAGACAAGGAAGCTGGGTTAAATTTCGCAGGCCCGCCGCAAGTTAAATTAATCTTGACAAAAGAGAGAATAAATATTATCTGCGAATCGTTATCACTTAAGATAAAGAGGCTTTGAATGGCGGACCATAAAAAAAGATTTGAAAGCATCATTCAAAAATTAAGGGATAACGGTCAAAAGATAACGCCCCAGAGGCTGGCTATTGTTAAAATTCTTGCCAAAAGTGAAGACCATCCCAGTGTTGAAAATATCCATGCCCGGATAAAAAAAGACTTTCCGACAATGAGTCTTGCCACGGTTTACAGAAATATATTATTGATCAAATCAATCGGAGAAGTCCTTGAGTTAGGATTCCCGGATGGGAGCAATCGATATGATGGGAATAAGCCTTACCCGCATCCACACGTCATTTGCATCAAGTGTAAAAAAGTTGTCGATCCGGAACTGGATAGCCTGGATGATCTGAAAAATGAAGTGGCTGTCGAGACAAACTTTAAAATTCTAAATCACCGATTAGACTTTTTCGGTATTTGCAGCAATTGTATGGCAGAGAAAGTTTAATATATTTTTTTGCCGTTAATTGATATCGATTACCATATAATATTTAATTTCATCAACTAATAAAATAAGGAGGTCAACATGTCAAATGGAAATAGCAAGTGCCCGGTAACGGGACGCACTGACAAACCCACTTCCGGCAGAGGCACCTCGATCCGGGACTGGTGGCCCAACCAGTTGAACCTCAAGATTCTTCATCAGAACCCGCCAATGTGCAATCCCATGGGCGGTACATTCAACTACGCCGAGGAATTCAAGAAACTCGACCTGAGTGCCCTGAAGAAGGACCTCTATGCGCTGATGACTGATTCCCAGGACTGGTGGCCGGCGGATTACGGCCACTATGGGCCTTTGTTCATCCGGATGGCCTGGCACAGCGCAGGCACATACCGTACCGGCGACGGCCGCGGCGGAGCGGGGTCCGGCACCCAGCGCTTTGCCCCCCTCAACAGTTGGCCCGACAACGTGAATCTGGACAAGGCTCGCCGTCTGCTCTGGCCCGTCAAGCAAAAGTACGGCAAAACGATCTCCTGGGCCGATCTCTTTATCCTCGCCGGCAACTGCGCCCTCGAGTCCATGGGGGTCAAGACCTTCGGCTTTGGCGGCGGACGCAAAGATGTCTGGGAGCCGGAAGAGGACATTTACTGGGGCGCCGAGAGCGAATGGCTGGGCGACAAACGCTACTCCGGAGACCGGGATCTTGAAAATCCGCTTGCTGCGGTTCAGATGGGTCTGATCTACGTGAATCCGGAAGGGCCCAACGGCAACCCGGATCCGGTGGCCTCCGGCCGTGACGTTCGAGAGACCTTCGCACGTATGGCCATGAATGATGCAGAAACCGTGGCACTTGTGGCCGGCGGCCACACCTTCGGCAAATGCCACGGTGCCGGCGATGCGGCACTGGTCGGTCCTGAACCTGAAGCCGCCGGCATAGAAGCGCAGGGCCTCGGCTGGAAGAGCAGCTACGGCAGCGGCAATGCTTCCGATACGATCGGCAGCGGCATCGAGGGTGCCTGGAAGCCGAACCCGATCCGGTGGGACATGGGCTATCTGAACGTGCTGTTCAAATACGAGTGGGAACTGGTCAAAAGCCCGGCCGGCGCGAATCAATGGCTGGCCAAGAACGTGGCTGAAGAGGACATGGTGGTTGATGCGCACGACCTGTCGAAGAAGCACCGGCCGATGATGACCACGGCAGACCTCTCCCTTCGCCTTGACCCGGTCTACGAGCCGATCGCGCGGCGCTACCAGCAAAACCCCGAGGAATTTGCAGATGCCTTTGCCCGGGCATGGTTCAAACTGACCCACCGCGACATGGGTCCCCGCTCTCGATATCTCGGGCCTGAAGTCCCGGCAGAGGTACTGATCTGGCAGGACCCGGTGCCTGAAGTGGATCATGAGCTGATCAGCGCCAAGGATATCGCCGTCCTCAAGAGCAAAATCCTGGCTTCCGGACTTGCAGTATCCCGGTTGGTCTCGGCGGCCTGGGCATCTGCGTCCACGTACCGCGGCTCTGATAAGCGCGGCGGTGCCAACGGGGCGCGCATCCGTCTTGCCCCTCAGAAAAAATGGGAAGTCAACCAGCCTGAGCAGCTTGCGGCTGTGCTGCAGACCCTTGAGGGAATCCAAAAGGAGTTCAACGGCGCGCAGTCCGGCGGAAAAAAGGTGTCGCTGGCTGACCTGATCGTTCTGGGCGGATGCGCCGGCGTCGAGAAGGCGGCAAAGAATGCCGGCCACGATGTGACCGTACCCTTCACGCCGGGACGCACGGATGCTTCGCAGGAGCAGACCGATACGAAAGCCTTCGAGGTACTCGAGCCGGCTGCTGACGGGTTCCGCAACTATCTTAAAACCAAATACAGTGTATCGGCAGAGGAACTCCTGGTTGATCGTGCGCAACTGCTGACGCTGACCGCCCCAGAGATGACGGTTCTGGTTGGCGGCATGCGCGTTCTGAATACCAACGTCGGAGAATCCAAGCACGGCGTCTTCACCAAGCGGCCGGAGGCGCTCACCAATGATTTCTTCGTGAATCTGCTCGACATGGGCACGGAATGGAAGGCATCCTTGGCAGACGAAGACGTGTTCGAGGGCCGGGATCGCGCAACAGGCGAACTCAAGTGGACCGGCACCCGTGTCGATCTTATCTTCGGTTCGAATTCCCAGCTCCGGGCACTGGCCGAAGTCTATGGGAGTGGGGATGCCCAAGAGAAATTTCTGCAAGACTTTGCAGCGGTGTGGAACAAGGTCATGAACCTTGACCGCTTCGATTTGGCCTGATCCCGGCATTCAGGTCTTTGAAGGTGTTTGAAGCATATCCCGAAATTCAAGGCAGATGAATCAGCAGGAAGCGCTAACGGCTTCGAATTGACCGATGTTTTGAATGGTTTTGGAAGCTGTTGGCACGTATGGACGCGGTGTTTCAATGCAACTTGAAACACCGCGTCTTTTTAGACCCATACTGTTCATACTTTCCGGACACCGGCTTCCGCCGCTGTGACGGTTTTAGTGAGTTTTGAAATTAGATCTTCGGATTGAAAATAAATTCATCCCGAAAAATAGAAAGACCCGTCTATGCTTGGGGTCGTATCTTGAGTAGGCGGCTTGCAATCAGGACAACAGAATGAGCTTATTGCCGAAACGGCCAGCATAAAATTTAATTATTTCTATATCTTTTTCTATTTACTGGAACAAGCAGAGATGCAATCTTCAAATATTTCTTTGCATGCGCGCGGTGTCTCCGTTCTGAACCCGGCTCCAGGCCCACCTTGGGAACACTGTATATAGGCGTCCTTGCAATCTCGCGTACAACTGTTATCGCCATACTTTGAGCTGTGGGTGCAGCCGTTAAGCGCTAACGCAAACATTAAAAACAGGATGGTTTTCATCATAATTCACCGTTCATTTTCCAGGCGCCTGGGGGCGCACCCATTTCAATCTTACGCTCCGAGCCGGCGTTCCTCCGATCGGGAGAATTTAGAACCTGCCTTGATTGTTGTGTCATGAACGAACTTGATGATTGTTTTCTGGTCATGACTGCTGGAGTTGATGTTTACGTTCTGTTCTCTAATAATGCCAGCGGTGCATCGTAGGTGCGGACAAAATCCGGAAAGCGCCGGATCAGCAGGCGGGTCCCGGGGCCGGGTTTTCCATCTCCGATCACGGTGTCATCTACCTGGACAACCGGAGCAATGCCTTTGTTGGTGCCGCAGATAAAGACCTCATCGGCTTCAAGCATCTCGGATAAAAAAACATCCCGTACCTCGACTGAAAAATGGGATTGCGCCAGATCCAGAATGACCTGGCGGGTGATCCCGGGAAGAATCCCCCTTCCCGGGGTGATCAACCTGCCGGCTGTCAGTGCAAAGATATTGGATGTGGCACCTTCGAGCACCAGCCCTTGGGGAACCACATAAACCGCTTCCTGGGCGCCTTTCCGGCGCGCGGTTTCAAGGGCCAGGGATGCCTGAACATAATTGATGCTTTTGGCGCCGGCAAGGGGCCTTTCGGCCATAACGGTGATGATATGAATGCCATTATGGTACCACCCATCCGGCATTTCCGGAAGCTCCGACACCATGATGATCAGCCGCGGGTTGCCCCGCGGATTCATGAAATCCGGGCTCGAACCGCCGGTAACGATCACCCGGATATTGGATTCCTTGTGGGAATTGCGGCTGAGCGTTTCCAGGACGTGCCGAGACAGCGTTTCAATCGACCAGGGAAACGGGAGCCCGATTTTCCGGGTGGAGGCTTCAAGCCGCTCCAGGTGCGCCCGAAGGCAAAACGGTTTGCCCCCGTAAGTTCGCATGAAATCAAACGCGCCCAGGCCCCGGAGAACGGCCAGATCGGTAACGGGAATCACCGCTTCACCTGCGGGGACAAATTTGCCGTCAACATAATAAATATCCACGATGAAGGCTCCGAAATCAGTTTTTATCGCGGTTCAGCGGCAGCATGGACTTGATTTTTTCGAACAGGGATTTTTGAAATGTGACTTTCAGAAACAGATCTCCGGAAGGCATTCCGTTTTTCCCTTCCTCTCCCATGCCCGCCAGCCGGATTTTCTGGCCGTCTCGCGTTCCGGGAGGAATTTTCACCACAAGTTTTCTGTTATAGGCCCGAAGATGATAGGCGAAAGGGCCGCCGGTTTCCGCCAGCGACGGATCAATTCGGATGACATCGTGATAGTCGGCACCTTTTTTGGGCTGACCGGCGGTTGCTTTCTGAAGCAACTGCCGGGAGAAGTTCCCGATTTTTTCCTTGATGGGTTGTGTTTTTAAAAAAGGCATTTGCGTGACTCCGCTGAAAAAAAAGCCCTGGATTTTCATCCCCGGCCGTTTGAGTTCAAATGTTTTATAGTTCTGGCCGTAGTATTCCTTGAAAATGGCATCAAATCCCCGAATGCCGAATCCCCTGGCCATTTCTTCAAAAATCTGCGAGATATCCGACCCCCTGAAAATATCCTGATCCGAATAGGATTTCCGGAAATGCCCGTATGCCGCATCCCCATACTGCTGCTGCATCAAGTCATATTCCTTCCGTTTCCGGGGATTGGACAAAACGGCATAGGCTTCGTTGACGGCCTTCATCTGATCCGCGCCGCCCGGATCCTTACAGCGGTCCGGATGATACAAAAACGCCTTTTCCCGGTAAGCGGCCTTGATTTTCTGTGAGAGGGCGTCTTTGGAAATCCCCAGAATCTGGTAATAGTCTTTCATGGGCGTCATTACCATGTATTGAGTGTGATGCGGGCTTACGATTCCGCAGGGCTTTAAACACGGATATCATACCCCATGCGTCCGGGTTTGTCCATAAAGGGGAGACGGATCGATCATTTATTTTGACTCTCAACCTTGTTTGTTTTATGAGTAAATCAGGTTTTTTGCCTGTGGTCCGAAGGCTCATGCAATTCATCGACACTTATTGAATGAACCCTGAGCCGCGACATTTTCGAATGAATTTTCATGACTGCGAATCATCAAAGGCTTCATTAATCATGATCATTGAGTTGGGGGAGAAAAAACCCCGCATCGGCAGCAACGTGTTTATCGCCCCCACCGCGGTGATTGTCGGGGATGTTGAAATCCGGGACAGGGCCAGCATCTGGTACGGTGCGGTGCTCAGGGGGGATATGGCCCCGATTCTTGTCGGGGAAAACACCAATATCCAGGATAACTGCACGGTCCATACGGATTACGGGAAACCCGCGCATATCGGAAAGCATGTCACCATCGGCCACAATGTGGTGGTGCACGGCTGTGTTATCGAAGATTATTGTCTGATCGGCATGGGGTCCCTTCTGCTGAATGAGTGCCGGGTGCTCAAGGGCTCCATGGTCGCCGCCGGCTCCCTTTTGAAGGAAGGTCAGATCGTCGGGCCGTATCACCTGGTCGCCGGCGCGCCCGCGACCGTCAGAAAGGAATTCCCCCATGAAATCATTCCCAAAATTGCCGATCCCATCCGGAATTATCTGGATGCGGCGCACGAACACATGACCTTCAGCCTCATTCGCAAAGGAGGTTAGCCATGAAACATGTCATCATTGGAAACGGCATTGCCGGCATCTGCGCCGCCGAGTCAATCCGCCAACTGGACGGCTCCGGCAGCATCGTCATGATCGGAGATGAGCCGGTCGTACCGTATTGCCGCCCCATGATCAGTCTCGTCCTTGAAGGGGCGGTCTCCCCCGCAAAACTTCCCGTCCGCGATTCGGACTTTTACGCGGAATTCAACATTACCCCGGTTCTCGGGAGCCGGGTCGTTCGAATGGACGCGGATACAAAAACACTGTCCCTTTCCGATGGAAAGACCCTTTCCTTTGACACCCTTCTCATTGCTTCCGGCGCCGATCCCCGGCCCATCAAGGCGACTTCTCCCCATTTGGCGAATATCTTTTTCATGCGGAATCAGCAACAGGTGCTGAAGATGCTGGAGGCGATTCCCCAAACCCGTCATGCCCTGGTCCTTGGCGGCGGTCTGGTCGGGTTCAAGGCGGCCTACGGGCTCCTGCACCGGGGAATTGACGTGACCATGCTCATCCGCTCCGGGTATCCCCTCTCCCTTCAGGTCGATGAAACCGCAGGCTGCATGATTCTGGAAGAACTGGTCCGCCGGGGACTGAATGTTCGGGTGGGCGTAGAGGCTACGGGCTTCAAGGGGGACGATGCGGTGACCGGCGCATGTCTTTCAGACGGAAGCCGGGTTTCCTGCGAGCTGGTCATTGTCGGCAAGGGGGTTCTCCCGTCCCTTTCCTTTGTTCCCCGGGATCGGATACAGGTGGATCTGGGGATTGTGGTGAATGCGCATCTGGAAACTTCCTGCCCGGGCATTTATGCGGCCGGCGATGTGGCGGAAACCATGGATATCGCCAGAAAAACCCGGTGGGTGAATGCGATCTGGCCGGAAGCGGCCGCTCAGGGGCGGATCGCCGGCATGAACATGGCCGGGCGCGCCGTTGTTTACAAGGGCAGCCTGAGCCGGAACGTCATTCGCATCTTTGACCTGGATGTTCTGGCTGCCGGGTGGGTGAACGCGCCGGATGATCCGCGCTTTACGGTGCTGAGCGAACGCAACCGGCGCCTGAACACTTACCGGCGGCTGGTTTTTGAAGGGGACAGGCTTATCGGCGCCGTCCTTGTCAATCGGATTGAGTCCGGAGGGATTTTGATGGCCATGATCCAGAACGAAATCCCGATCCGGGGCTCAAAGAGAAAACTGCTGGAACCCCGTCTTTCCCTCAAATCGTTGATATTCTGAAAAAGGAGGCTAATATGAACCAGGTTATTGTCCATCCGGAACGGTGCGTGGGATGCATGCAGTGCATGGCGGCCTGCGCCACGGCCCATTCCCTGACCCGCCGGCTTTATTCGGCGATCCGGGAAACCCCGCTGCCAAGGCCCCGGATTCATGTGGGCGCGGGGCTTTACGACGAAGGTTTCCCCAACCGCTGCCGGCATTGCAATCCGGCGCCCTGCATGCTGGCGTGTCTGCCGGGTGCGATCTACCGGGATCTGAGATCGGAAACGGTCCTTATCGATCCGGACCGCTGCATCAACTGCGCATCCTGCGCCATGGCCTGTCCGTTCGGGGTGATCCGGTATCACGAAGATGCGTCCGCGCCGCCGAAAAAAGCCGTTGCCGTCAAATGCGACAACTGCCTGGAGCGGCAGCGCCAGGGGCTGGTGCCGGCCTGCGTGGAAGTCTGCAAATCCGGCGCCCTGACTTTCGAAGAGCCTTCGAAGGCGTTGAAGCGTAAAACCGATCAGGTCAGCCAAAGCATTTCCGCCGGCTGCGACATCCCCCGGGGATCTGCGGGATTTGACCTTCTGAATACCATTAAACGCGCACAGATCGCCGTCAGAAATGCGGCCTAAGGAGGTACCCATGTCCAGCACCTTTCAAAAACAGACCATTACCGAAGACGGGCAGTTGCTGCTCAAGAAAGCGCAGACGGATCAAATCGAGACGGTCTGGGATCGTCATCAGGCACAGCTTCCCCAGTGCGGCTACTGCGACCTGGGGCTGAGCTGCCGCAACTGCGTCATGGGCCCCTGCCGGGTGGATCCCTTTGGCGAAGGCCCCCAGCAAGGTGTTTGCGGGGCGGATGCCGATATTATCGTTTCCCGGAATCTCTGCCGCATGATTGCCGCCGGCGCCGCAGCCCATTCGGATCACGGGCGGGATCTGGTCGAAGTTCTGGCCAATGTCGCCAAAGGCAAGGCCCCGGGATACGCCATCCGGGATGCGGAAAAGCTGAAAAGCGTTGCGGCGGCATACGGTATCGAAACGCCGGGCAAGGAGATGCTTGTCATTGCCGGTGAGCTGGCCCATGCCATGCAGGAGGATTACGGCACCCGGATTTCCGAACTGGCCATGGTCAAGCGCGCCCCTGCAAAGCGCCGGGAGATCTGGAAAAATGTGGGCATCACTCCCCGCGGCATCGACCGGGAAACGTCGGAAATGATGCACCGCACACATATGGGCGTTGATAACGGCTGGCAGAGCCTGCTGCTTCAAGGGCTCCGAAACGCCCTTTCCGATGGATGGGGCGGCTCCCTTATCGCCAGCGAGGTCTCGGACATCCTCTTTGGAACCCCGTCTCCAAAGCCCACCAGCGTCAATGTGGGGGTTCTAAAAAAAGACCAGGTCAACATCGTGGTGCACGGTCACAATCCCGTGGTTTCCGAGATGATCCTGACGGCCGTGCAGTCTCCGGAGCTGATTGAGCTTGCCAAAAGCAAAGGCGCCGCGGGCATCAATCTGGCCGGCGTCTGCTGCACGGGAAACGAGCTGCTGATGCGGCACGGCATTCCCATGGCAGGCAATCACCTCATGACCGAACTGGTTCTTTCCACGGGCGCCGTTGAGATGATGCTCGTGGATTACCAGTGCATCATGCCGTCTCTGGGGCAGGTGGCATCCTGCTATCATACCCGCATGATCAGCACCAGCGACAAGGCCCGCTTCCCAGGAATGCAGCACCGGGAATTTCATCCCGAGAATGCCGAAGAACTGGCCAAGGCGCTGGTGCGGGAAGCCGTCGATAATTTTGACAAACGCCGCGCTGTTTATCTGCCGGTGGAACCGGTGAAATCCATCGGCGGGTTCTCGGTGGAAGCCGTTGTCGGCGCCCTCGGCGGATCCGCCGCACCGCTCATCGAGGCCATCAAGGCCGGAAAAATCCGCGGCGCGGCCGGGATCGTCGGATGCAACAATCCCAAAATCCTGCATGACCACGGCCATGTGACGCTTGCAAGACGCCTGATAGAAAATGATATCCTGGTCGTGGATACCGGGTGCGCGGCCATCGCCACCGCCAAGGCCGGCTTCAAGATGCCGGATGCCGTTCAATTCGCCGGCCCGGGGTTAAAGGAGATTTGCGGCTCCCTGGGGATTCCGCCCGTACTGCATTTCGGCAGTTGCGTGGACAACGTGCGCATCCTGATTCTGCTCAGCGCGCTGGCCAATGCCCTGAATGCGGACATCAGCGATCTTCCAGTCGCAGGGGCCGCGCCCGAATGGTATTCCGAAAAAGCCGTGTCCATCGGCGCGTATTTCGTGGCATCCGGGGTTTACACGGTACTGGGTCCCATGCCGCCCATTGCCGGAAGCCTGAATGTGGTCAAACTGCTTACCGAAGGGCTGAAGGATGTTGTCGGGGCCGTGTTTGCCGTGGAGCCGGACCCGGAAAAGTCCGCGATTCTGATCCGAACCCATATCGAAGAGCGCAGAAAAGCACTGGGTCTGGAATTCCATGCGATGTAGAAAAAAAGGATAAAAAAAGGGCGGACTTTTCTCTGTCAAGAAAAGCCCGCCCTGCTGTTTCGAGAACTATCGTGTCAAGCGATCAAGTGGTTTTCTGATGGCATTTCACGCAAGTGGTCGGGGCGTTTGTGGAATTGTTCTTTTTGTTGAATTCCTTGTGGCAATCAATGCAGTTTTTGTGAAAGGCTTCGCCCACATATTCCATCGTTTCTTTTTCCGACAGTTTGGGAGCATCCTTCCCCTTTGGTTTGACACCCGGTTTTTTGTGACATTCGATACATGCCTGAACATTGTCCCCGGCCTTCAGATTGGCCAGTGGTTTGTGGTCTTTGTCGTGATGACAGTCTCCGCAGGTGTTCTTGTATTCGGCAACATGTTTTTTGTGTGAAAACTCGACAATGCCCTTTTCGTGTTTAATGTTGGGCTCGCTGTTCAACTTGATGACATCCTGCGGCGTCGTACCCGCATACAGCGCTACCGAGGCAAATACTGCCGCCACCCCGACCACCATGGCCCACAATGCTTTCTTCATACGTCCTTTTCCTCCTTTCCTTTGTTAACAAATTTAATACCAGCAAATGTTCTTTCGCCGCAGTTCAAAGCCGGAACCGCGACCAGGAACCCGAAACCGTCTCTCAGGGGGTTTCTTCCGGAGTATCCGCGGGGGCATCTTCCGGAGTATCTTCCAGAGGTTTTTTGCGAGCAAAGATTCTGGCGCCGAGAATGCCGATTTCATAAAGCGCCATCATGGGAATGGCCATAAGCGTCTGTGAAACCACATCCGGCGGCGTTAAAATGGCTGCGATGATAAAGATCACAAGGATGGCATATTTTCTGTTTTTGGTTAAAAAGTCAATGGAAATAATGCCCAGTTTTACCAGAAAGATCAGAACCAGCGGAAGTTCGAACATCAGACCGAATGCCAGCAGAAACAGCGAGGCAAAGCTCAGGAATTCCTTCATGGTCAACAGGGGCCGGATGGTGTCCGTGGCGAAACTGAGGAAAAACTTGAATCCGATGGGAAAGACGACAAAATAGCCGAAAAGTGCGCCGGCAATAAAAAAGAAAATGGACAGCACCATGATGGGGGCAAGATACTGCCTTTCCCGGTTGTAAAGTCCGGGAGCGACGAACATCCAGAATTGGTATAAGATGACGGGAATGGCCAGGAGGGTGCCGGACAAAAACGCCACTTTCAGATAAACAAAAAATGCTTCCGGAAGGCTGGTGAAAATGAGTTTTTCACCCGGCTGCATGGCCGAGATCAGCGGTGCGATCAGAATTTGAAACAGCCATTCCTTAACGCAAAAAGCCAGGACAAACCCGACGCCGATCGCGAGAAAACTGATGATGATTCGTTTTCGCAACTCTTCCAGATGGGAAGTGAAGGGGATTTTCTCTTCTGCGCCGCTCATGAAGGCTTCCTGTCAACCGGAGGGGAAGGCTCGGAGGACTTGGGACCGGCTTCTTCCGGAGAAGCAGCCGCGGGGCCGGTTGCAGAAGGCCAGGGAGAAGAAGCAGCGGCGTCTGCCGCGGGCTTGACTTCGTTCATGGAATCAAAGGATTTTTTTACGGTGTTCAGGTTCTGATCCACATCCAGGGAGTCCTTGAGCTCACTGGTGGCCCGCTTGAATTCATTCAGCGCTTTTCCCAGCGCCTTGGCCACATCCGGCAGCTTTTTGGGGCCCAGAACAATCAGGGCGATTACCAGAATCAGGAGTATTTCCTGCATGCCGATGCCAAACATAATTTTCTCCAATAGAGGGCGCGCCCTCGGCGCTTTGCGCTGCGAATCATCGATGCCGCCGGTACATCCGTCTTTCGGATCGTTAATAGGGCTTGCAACCCGGACCCGTGATCAATTCATTCTTTGCAGTATATACTTTTTCTGCTCCCAAGTGTCAAGGCCAACAAGGCAACCGCGCATGCGCCGGCTTTCGACAACGTTGTACCTTTGAACCTGGGCGGATTCCGCAAAGAATGATATTTGCAGAATCCTTGGCGTTCGGCCTTGAAAAAGTTCCGGGGATGTATCATCATAAGGCCAATGAAAACTCCAGCAATCGCCGTTCGCGGCGCCAGACAGCACAACCTGAAAAACCTTGACCTGGACATTTTACTGAACCGGATAACGGCCGTCACCGGCGTCAGCGGCTCCGGCAAATCCTCCCTGGCGTTCGACACCCTCTACGCCGAAGGCCAGCGGCGCTATGTGGAAACATTTTCGCCCTATGCCCGGCAGTTCATGGACCGGATGGACCGGCCGCAAGTGGACAGCATTCTGGGAATTCCGCCGGCCATTGCCATCGACCGGAAGGACCCTGTCAGAACCTCCCGCTCCACTGTGGGCACCATGACGGAGCTGACCGATTATGTCAAACTCCTGTACGCCCGCATGGGGCAGCTTCACTGCCGGGTCTGCGGCAGGCCGGTGCTGCCGGAAACCCCGCTTCACGCCTGGAAGGCGATTCAGGATATGGCGGAGGGAACCGAAATCCGCATCACGTTTCCGGCCATGCTCGAACCGGGTCCGGACAAGGATGCCTTGCAGCAATGGATTCGCATGGGGTTTGACCGCTATGTGGACGGGGGCCGCACCGGCCTGTTGTCGGAACTGCCTGCATCGGAAATTCATCCGCTCCTGCATATTCTGGTCGACAGGCTCCGCTTCCGGTCCGTGGACCAGCCCCGGATCATGGATTCCCTGGAGCAGGCATTTCAATGGGGCGCCGGCCATATCGATCTGTGGGCGGGATCGCAGGATCGCCGGTCTTTCAGCCGGGGACTGGCGTGCGCTTCCTGCGGGATATCCTACACGCCGGCCGTTCCCAATCTCTTTTCCTTCAACAGTCCGGTCGGTGCCTGTGATGCCTGCCGGG
>JBBIPX010000006.1:0-54974 GCA_037442625.1 Desulfobacteraceae bacterium | reverse complement strand
TCGATGGGAATTTCTTCAACCCCGCCGACGCGGATCAGGGTTCTTTCCTGAAGCACCCGAAGCAGCTTTACCTGCATGGAAAGCGGCATATCCCCGATTTCATCCAGAAGAATGGTTCCGCCCTGAACCGATTCCAGCAGGCCCTTGCGGATGCCGCGGGCGCCGGTAAAGGCCTCTTTTTCATGCCCGAAAAGCTCGTTGGCCAGCAGTTCTTCATTGAAAGCGCCGCAGTTGATGGCCAGAAATCGTTTTGCGGCGCGCTGGCTGAACTGGTGAATGGTTTTGGCGACTAGCTCCTTTCCGGTTCCGGTTTCTCCCAGGATCAATACCGTACAGTCCGATGGCGCGATCTGCTCGATGGTTTCTTTCAGGGCGATCATTTTGGGATTCTGTCCGATCAGGAGGGGAAAAGACTCCCGGGACTGGATCTGTTTTTTTAATTCCGCCACTTCCTGGCGAAGAGACCTCTTTTCGATGGCCTGATGCACCAAAAGACGAACCTCTTCGATCTGGTAGGGCTTGGGAAGATAATAGAATGCGCCTTTTTGCATGGCTTCAACCGCCGTGTTGACAGTTGCAAAACCGGTTACGACAATGACTTCCGTGTTCGGATATTTTTCCCGGGTCTGCACCACCACTTCCATGCCGTCCATGCCCTGCATCCGAAGATCCGTCATCACCAGATCAAATTCCCGGCTTGCCAGTTCCTGAAGGGCTTTTATCCCGCTGTCCACACAAACGGTCTCAAAGCCTTCCTTGCGGAGTATATATCCGAGATTTTCCCGGGCGATGCTTTCGTCGTCCACGATCAATATGCGCGCGGCCATGTTGCGACCTTCCCTATGCGGATTGCTGTATAGGCAATCGGATGCTGAACCGGGTTCCTTCTCCGACCTTGCTCTCAACGGAAATCGTGCCCTGATGTTTCTGGATGATCCCGTATACGACCGAAAGTCCCATGCCCGTTCCCGTCCCAACGGGTTTTGTGGTGAAAAACGGGTCAAAAATATGCGTGAAATGACTCTCGGGGATTCCCGCTCCCGTATCTTCCACGGTAATGACCGCCTGATTCGTTTTTTGATCCGGTATCGCGGAAATTCGGATTTGTCCCGGAGGACTTTCAATGGCCTGGATTGCATTCATCAGAAGATTTATAAAAACTTCCTGAAGGCGCTGGGAATCCAGGTTCAAAATCATGTCCGCCGGAACGTCCCGCACAATGTCGATACCCGGCGGCACCTGGCTGGACATGAGCCGGACCGACCGGTCCACCACTTCCTTGAGCGAATGGGGAATCAGTGAAAATTCCTTGTCCCGGGAAAACTCCAGAAGCCCCTTGACCGTGTCCCGCGCCCGGTGGACTTCCTGTTCGATATTGGTCAGCATTTTATGCATGAATTCCGGATCGCCCTGGCCGAATTCCTCCAGAAGAATCTGGCAGGAAGTTGAAATGTTGTTGAGCGGGTTGTTCAACTGGTGGGCCACCCCGGAAGTCAGGATTCCGATGGAGGAGAGTTTCCTGGCCTGAAGGAGCTGCTCCTGGCGTTTTTCCAGCTCGGAAGTCATCCGGTTCAGCGCCTGGAGTACCTGCTGGGTTTCATCCCAATTGCCCGTGATCGGGATATGGCTGAAATTCCCCTGAGCGATCTGATGCGTCGCCTGTTCGATATCCTTAAGGGGCCGAATGATTTTTTTGATCACCACGACAATCAGAAATAGTCCGGTAAAAATAAACAGGACAATGGATGCCGCCAGTTGGCTCTTTAATGTTTTGATGATGGTCAATATGCGCTGGCGTTCATAGGAGACCAGTTGATGGGAAAGGTCCAGCAGCTTTTTCCCCTGTTCCCGCAGCCTGTCTTCGATTTTCTGATCGCAGGATCGCAGGTGCTGGCCGCCGCATTTTTCAATCTGCTCCATGGTGGATCGATAAGCCAGAAATTCCTGTTCGATAAGATTTAGCTGCGGGGCGCCTTTCAATTTTTGTATATCCGGACCGATGGATTGAATAACGCTCAGACCTTTTTCAATAAACAGGCGGTTTTCAGTGAAATCCTGATCGGATCCATAGAGAAGATAGTTTTTTTCATACCTGCGGATCTCCAGAATGACATTGTTCAGGTCATCGGCGACCTCAACCAGATGCTGTTTCTGTTCGATCTCCTTAAGATACCGGAAGGAGAGTCCCCCCACCATCGCAATAGCCATCATTCCGAGCGTCAGCCCGAAAATGACTTTTTGACGGATATTTAAATAGAGTTTCCATCGCATTTTTATTATCCCGACTTTCTCAATTCATGTTCATCGCAACTACCCGGGAATTCAGGAGTCGGAATCCGGGATGGACCGCAGGTAAGCTTCCATGTTTTTCTGAATTCCGACTTCCGGATACTCATGTAGCTATCATATATTTTCAATATAAGCGATTCAGGGAAAAGTCCATAATTATCCTCAAACCGGCTCCGGATGTCGGAAACCGGCGTTGGACAGGTGTTTTTCGAAATACGAAAATTTGTCATCGGCGCAGCCTGCCGATAGAGCAAAGGATCCCTGCGCCGCACAGCAGGCAGAAACACGACAGGGCAGCGCGCATGGTCAGAAGAAAATCGCGCTGCGTTTCGAAAGTGATCGCATGGCCTTTCATAAAGACCGACAGCAGAACGGTGATGATTGTCATGCTGGTCATCATGCCAAGGGTGCGCATGCTGCCCACGAGACCGGATGCCACGCCCAGATGCCTGGGCGCCACGCTGCCCATGATCACGCTCATGTTGGGGGATGAAAACAGGGCAAAGCCAAGTCCCAGCATCAGGAAAATGCAGACAAGGACCGTCAGGGGTGTGGATGCCGAGACGGCGGCGCTGATGCCGAGACCTGCCGCGCAGAGCGCCATGCCTCCCGTTGCCACCCATGCCGCCGAATACCGGTCGGAAAGGCGTCCGCAAAACGGAGAAAACAGGGCCTGCGCCACGGGCTGAACGATGAGAACCGCTCCGGCCTGCTGCGGCGTCATGCCTTTTACAAACTGCAGATACAAGCTGAAGAAAAACGTCACCCCGAAGGTGGCGGCGTAGTTGAGAAGGGCCGCCAGGCTGCTCAGGGCGAACACCCGGTTATTGTGAAAGAGACCGACGTTCAGCACCGGATATTTAGTCCGCGCCTCCATGGCGACAAACATCCACAGTCCGAAAACACCTGCGGATACAAGCCCCCAGGACCACCTGGCATGTCCAAGATTGGCGGCGCCGAGGATTAAAACCACAATGGCGCAGGCATAGACGGCGGCGCCTTTCCAGTCAAAGGGCTCTCCCATGGCGTCCGCCCACTCGCCGCGCAGTTTCCAGCCGACCAGAAGAAAACTGCCGAGGCCCAGAGGTACGCAAATGTAGAACAAGGACCTCCAGCCAAGGGCCGTGATCAAGGCGCCGCCGATGAACGGTCCGCAGGAAAGGCCGGCATATACGCAGGCAACGGTGATCCCAAGCGCCTTGCCCCTTTGTTCGGGAGGAAATACGGAAACCACGATGGCCATCCCCGTGGCTGCAATCATTGCGCCGCCGATGCCCTGCAGAAAACGGAATGCGATGACTGTCTGAATTGACCACGCTTGGGACAGCAGTCCGCCCAAGAGCGTAAAAACGGCGATGCCGTACTGAAAGATGCGCCGGCGACCGTGAATATCCCCGAGCCTTCCCATGGTCAGCATGAATATGGAAACAGACAGCATATAGGCGGTTTCCACAAGACTGAGCTGAATGGCGCTTGCGGAAAGCTCCCGGCCGATCGACGGCAGGGCGACTCCCACGCCGGAGAGCATGAACGGCATGAGAAAGGAGGCGGTTCCGACAGCAAACAGGGTGGCGCCGCGGGATACGTTTTCTTGCATCAATATTTTTCCCCTGGATAAGCAACGCAGCAATAACGCTCAACGGTCTGTAATGAATTCAGACCTATTTTTAATATAGTCGATTCGAAAAAAAGTCCACGATTATCCGGCCATGGTCCTGTTAATCGCACTTATATGACTATAATTCATTTATTAAATTTAATATTATATTTTACGAATGACCAAAATATTATAAATGTTTACATGAAATAAATAAAAATGATAGTTTGTATCTTATTTCCTGTTATTTTTCGGACCTACCCAAGTCTGGAGGAAACCCGATGCATCTCAAATCCAAGATAGAATCCGGCCAGTTTGTGGTCCTGGCGGAGATGGAACCTCCCAAGGGCGCAGACATCTCTTCCATGATCAAGAATGCCAGGCGCGTCAAAGAGCAGGTTGATGCCTTCCTGATTCCTGAAATGAGTAACGCCGTGATGCGCATGAGCGCTCTGGGCGGCGCGATCGCCCTGCAGCAGACCGGCATGGAAACCGTCATGCAGATCTGCTGCAGGGACCGCAACCGGCTGGCGCTCCAGGCCGATTTGCTGGCAGCCTCGGCCTGCGGTATTTCAACAGTAATGGCGGTCGCCGGTCAGGACCCCCGGTTCGGGGATCATCACCAGGCCAAGGCGGTTTACGACATCACTTTGATGGAGCTGCTGGAGTCGCTGAAAAAGCTCCAGGACGGCAAAGATATGGCAGGCATTGATTTGAAAGGGGCACCTCACTTTCTAGTGGGATCGACGGTCCAGGCCGAAGCCAAGGGAGAAAGCCTGGAAGCTGAAATAGAACTTTTAAACCAAAAGAGCAAGAGCGGCGCCAGGTTTTTCATTACACCGCCGGTGTTTGATCTGGGCGTCTTCGGCCCCTTTATGAATCGGATCGACCGGAGGCGGGTAGCCGTCATTCCGACGGTTCTCTTGCTCAAATCCGCCGGCATGGCCCGCTATATGGCCCGGAATGTCGAGCATGTGCATATTCCTGAATCCGTTGTCACCCGGATACAGAATGCGCCCGACAAGGTTCGGGAATGCATCCTGGTTGCCGCTGAAACCATTGCCATGCTCAGAGCCGAGGGATTCGGCGGTGTGCTGGTGTCAACCATCGGGTGGGAAGACAAGCTCCCCGAAATCCTTGAAAGAATCTAAAAGAACTGCGGGCTATGGACGATCATGCATCCGATATGACCGGCTTACTGTCAACCGAATTCTAAAGGAAATCGCTTATGGAAAAACAAGCAGATCCCCTTCTTCCAATGGCTGAAAATGCTGCCGGCGCTTCAAAGCCGCCGGTTGGCGCCGTAATGGTTGTGGGCGCCGGAATAGCAGGCATGCAGTCCGCACTCGATCTGGCCAACTCCGGATATTATGTGTATCTGGTTGAGGAATCGGCGGCGGTCGGGGGCATGATGTCCCAGATTGACAAGACGTTTCCCACCAACGACTGCGCCATGTGAGTGATCTCACCCAAACTGGTCGAGGTCGGCCGGCATCTGAACATCGAGGTGATGACCCAAACCGAGCTTCTGGATCTCAGCGGGGATCCCGGTAGTTTTACGGCCCGGATCCGGCAGAAGCCCAGGTATATTGATCTTTCCAAATGCACGAGCTGCGGCGAATGCGCCAAGGTCTGCCCCATCAGCGTTCCGGACGAATACAACAAGTCCCTTGCCACGCGAAAGGCGGCTTTCAAGCAGTATGCCCAGGCCATTCCCGGCGCATTCGCCATCAGCAAACGCGGCACGGCGCCCTGCAAGGCCGCGTGCCCGGCCCATGTCAGCGTTCAGGGATTCATCGCCCTGATCAATGCGGGCAAATACCGGGCAGCGCTGGAGCTCTTCAAGCAGGACCATCCTTTTCCCGGAGTCTGCGGGCGCGTCTGCCACCACCCCTGCGAAGGCATCTGCACGCGGAATCAGGTGGATGAGCCGATCAGCATTCAATACCTTCACCGCTTCCTGGCGGATCAGGATTTAAAAAGCGGCTCTCCCTTTGTTCCCAAGATCAAGGAAACGAGAAACGAGAAAGTCGCCGTCATCGGCGCAGGCCCGGCGGGCCTGACCGCCGCCTATTATCTGGCCATTGAAGGCTATCCGGTGACGGTTTTTGAAAAACTGCCGGTCCTTGGCGGCATGCTGACCGTCGGCATTCCGTCCTACCGCTTGCCACGGGATATCATCGAATCCGAAATCCGGACCATCAAGGATCTTGGCGTTGAGTTCAAGACAGGTGTTGAAATCGGAAAGGATTTTACCGTTGCACAGCTTCGGGAAAATGGGTTTAAGGCTTTTTTTGTTGCCATCGGCGCGCATGAATGCAAACGGCTGGGGATCGAAGGCGAATCTCTTGCCGGAGTCTATCCGGGCGTTGAATTTTTAAGAGAAGTGAATCTGGGAAACCGGATACAACTTGGGGATCGGGTCGCGGTCATCGGCGGCGGAAACGTGGCCATGGATTCGGTCCGAACCGCCCTTCGGACAGGCTCCAAAATGCCGTTTATCGTCTACCGCCGCGGCATGGACGAAATGCCCGCAAGCCGAGACGAAATCGCGGAATGCGAGGACGAGGGGATAGAGATCAAAACCCTGACCCATCCGGTGCGGATCATCGGTGATGACACGGGCAGGGTCAAGGCCATCGAATGCATTCAGATGGCACTGGGAGATCCGGACGCCGGCGGCAGAAGAAAACCGGTTCCGGTCAAGGGGTCCGAATTTGTCATTGAAGTGGATACCGTCATCCCGGCCATCGGTCAGGAGTCCGACTGGGCCTGCCTGACCGAGGAATGCGCCTGCACCCTTACCGGCTGGGGCACGATGGTTGTGGACCCCGTTACCCTTCAGTCTATGGACCCGGATATTTTTTCCGGAGGCGATGCGGTCACCGGTCCCAAAACCGTTGTTGAAGCCATTCAGGCCGGCAAAGAGGCCGCAATTTCCATTGGCCGCTTTATTCAGGGCCGGGACCTTCTGGAAGGCCGTGAAGCCGGCTGGACGGCCGTAACCGATGTGCCGGTTGAAGGCGTCCCCAAAGCCGGCAGAGAACCCATGCCCCATACGCCTTCAAAAACCCGGATCGCAAATTTCAACGAGGTTCAGCTCGGGTTCGAAGAGGACGCCACCCGGAATGAGGCGGACCGGTGTCTGTCCTGCGGCATCTGCTCGGAATGCTATCAGTGCGTGGATGCCTGTCTGGCCAAAGCCGTGGACCACAAACAGGAAACGGTGGCGCGGAATATCCCCGTAGGCTCGGTGATTCTGTGTCCGGGCAGTCAGGCTTTTGATCCCACGCCATTCAGGCAGTTCTATCATTACGGGAAAAATCCCAATGTGGTGACCAGCCTCGAGTTCGAGCGTATCCTGAGCGCATCCGGACCCACAATGGGCCATCTGGTGAAACTCTCGGATCACACCGAACCCGGACGCATTGCCTGGCTTCAGTGCGTGGGCTCCAGGGACGTCAACCGCTGCGGCAACGGCTACTGCTCTTCTGTCTGCTGCATGTACGCCATCAAGGAAGCCATGATCGCCAAGGAGCATTCCGGCGTCGATTTGGATTGCGCCATATTCAACATGGATATCCGATCATTTGGAAAGGATTATGAAAAATATTATCTCCGGGCAAAGGCTGTCTCCGGCGTCCGCTTTATCAAATCCCGGATCCATACCATCGATGAGATCCCGGAAACCCGGGAGCTTGTGATCCGCTACGTGGATGACGCCGGCGAGATTCAAAAAGAAACCTTTGACATGGTGGTGCTTTCCGTTGGGCTTCAGATACCGCAGTCCTCGGTGGATCTGGCCGGGCGCCTGAATGTGGATCTGGGAAAATACCGGTTCGCATCCACGCACCCGTTTACGCCCGTTGAAAGCTCCCGTCCCGGCGTATATGTGGGCGGCGTGTTCCAGGGACCCAAGGACATTCCCTCTTCGGTCATTGAGGCCAGCGCCGCTGCCTGCGCCGCCGGAGCGAATCTGGCGCCGGTCCGGTATTCCTGCACAAAAAGCGTCACCATTCCCGAAGAAATGGCCGTGGAAGGACTTGCGCCAAGGATCGGGGTCTTTGTCTGCAACTGCGGCATCAATATCGCGGGCGTTGTGGATGTTCCGGCCGTGCAGGCCTACGCCGCAGCCCTTCCGAACGTGGTGTACGCCGGGCAGAACCTGTTCTCCTGCTCTCAGGATGCTCAGGACCTGATGAAGAATTTGATCCGGGAACACCAGTTGAACCGGGTGGTCGTAGCCTCCTGCAGCCCCAAGACCCATGAAGCCATTTTCATGGACACCCTTCAGGCCTGCGGACTCAACAAGTATCTCTTTGAAATGGCCAATATCCGGAACCAGGATTCCTGGATTCATTCGGACAGCCCCCAGCAGGCGACCCGGAAAGCCAAAGAACTGGTGAGAATGGCCGTGGCGCGGGCCGGAACCTTAAAGGCCCTTCATGAAAAACAGATCCCCGTCAACAAGCGGGCCCTGGTGGTGGGCGGCGGCGCGGCCGGCATGACCGCTGCCCTGGGGCTGGCGGACCAGGGATTTGAAGTCGTTCTGGTTGAAAAAGAGCCGGATCTTGGCGGCATGGCCCGGCGCCTTACCAAAACCATCGAAGGGGCCGATATTCAGGCGTATCTTGCAGCGCTGATTCAGAAAACCATGTCCCACCCCAACCTTCAGGTGCTAACGCAGTCGCTCATCGTGGGGTTTACCGGATTCAAAGGCAATTTCACCACGGAAGTTCTGGTGGGCCCGGGCATGTATGAGCGAAAAATTGATCATGGCGCCGTGATTCTGGCAACCGGCGCAACCGAATACAAGCCAAAAGAATTTGGTTATGGCGAGGATGCGCGGGTGATGACCCAGGTGGAACTGGGAAGATTTCTGGAAGCTCAGGGGGCGTCGGAGCTGAAACAGGTGGTCATGATCCAGTGCGTCGGCTCCCGAAACGATGAGAACCCCAACTGCTCCCGGATCTGCTGTCAGAGCGCCATTAAAAACGCGCTGCATATCAAGGCCTTGAACCCGGATGCGGACGTGAGTGTCCTGTATCGGGACATTCGCACCTACGGGCTCCTGGAAGATTATTTCACCGAAGCCAGAAAACTGGGCATCCTGTTTTTCCGCTATACGCCGGAAGACATGCCGACCGTTGAATTCACCCCGGAAGGCGTTGAAGTCGTATTTACGGACCCGATCATCCGGCGCAGACTGCAGATCAGCGCCAATTGCCTGGTCTTGAGCGCCGGAATGGTCGCAGGAGAAACCGAAGAGCTTTCTTCCATCATGAAGCTGGCGCGAAATGCCGAAGGTTATTACCTGGAGGCCCATGTCAAGCTTCGCCCCGTGGATATGGCCACGGAAGGGATATTTATCTGCGGTACGGCCCACAGTCCCAAGCTGCTTTCGGAAACCATCGCGCAGGCCCTTGCGGCGGCTTCCCGTGCGACCACGTTTCTGTCTCAGGACAGCCTGACCCTGTCCGCGGTGACTGCCCAGGTACAAGCCGACTTGTGCGCGTCCTGTCTGATCTGCGTGCGCTCCTGTCCTTACGGCGTACCCCGGATCAATGCGGACGGCGTCAGCGAGATTGATGTGGCGCTTTGCCATGGATGCGGTATCTGCGCATCCGAATGTCCGGCCAAGGCGATTGAACTTAACTGGTACGAAGATGATCAACTGCTCAGCAAGATAGATGCACTGCTGGAGGGGGTGTTATGACGCAAGCGTTTGAACCGGTTATCATTGCATTTTGCTGCAATTTCTGAGGGTATACGGCCGCGGACCTGGCAGGTTCGATGCGACTTGGCTACCCGTCCAGCACCAAGATCATTCGCGTGCCCTGCACGGGGAAGGTGGATATTCTCCATATCCTCAGAGCCTTTGAAAAAGGCGCAGACGGCGTTTATGCCGTCGGATGCATGGAAGGAGACTGTCATTTCAACAGCGGAAACTTTCGAGCCAGAAAACGGGTGGAGCAGGCAAAAAAACTCCTGGATACCGTCGGTGTTGGGGGCGAGCGCGTTCAGATGTTCAACCTTTCTTCCGCCGAAGGTCCCCGGTTTGCCGAATACGCCCGGGAAATGGATAAGCGGATACGGGACCTGGGACCCAATCCCGTCAAACTGGCCACAAAAAAAGCGGCGTAAGACAAATACTGACCCCTAACCACAGACCATGACAAGAGAGGTCGCAAACCATGATTGTAGCCGATAAAAAACCCATCGAAGAAATCATTCAGCAAGTGGAGCCCTATCGCAATGTGCTGATTCTGGGATGCAATGAATGCGTCACTGTCTGCGAGGCAGGCGGAAAGAAAGAAGTGGGCATTCTGGCATCGGCCCTGCGAATGTATTTTATCAACAACGGAAAAGACATGCGGATTGACGAAATTACGCTGGAACGTCAGTGCGACCATGAATATCTGGAGGAAATCCGGGATCGGATCGACAGGTATGACGCCGTGGTTTCCCTGGCCTGCGGCGTCGGCGTCCAGTTCATGGCGGAGAAATATCCGTCCAAGCCGGTTTTTCCGGGTGTCAACACCTGTTTTCTGGGAGTTACTGAAAAACGGGGCCTCTGGACGGAACGGTGTCAGGCCTGCGGCCAGTGCATACTGGCGAATACGGCCGGCATCTGCCCGGTTTCGCGATGCGCCAAACGGATTTTAAACGGCCCCTGCGGCGGCTCCAGCAAAGGAAAGTGTGAAATCAACAAAGACCTGGACTGCGCCTGGCAGCTTATCGTGGACCGCCTGAAGGCCCTGGGACGCATGGATGACTATGAAAAGCTCTTCTCGATCAAGGACTGGTCTACCGACAGGGCAGGCGGACCCCGAAAAGTCATCAGGGAGGACGTGCAGATATGACCACTAAAACGCCAAGCAAACTGGAAAAAATTCTGGCCGCAGGCCACCTGGCGGTCACCTCGGAAGTCGGTCCCCCCCGGGGCAGCGACCCCAAACATATCGAGGAAAAAGGGCATCTGATCAAAAACCATGTGGATGCCATCAACATCACCGACAATCAGACCTCCGTCACGCGCATGTGCAGCCTTGCGGCCTGTATCCGCCTGAAACTTATGGGTCTGGAGCCGGTCCTTCAGATGGTGACGCGGGACCGCAACCGGATCGCGCTTCAAAGTGATATCCTGGGGGCGGCCTCCTTTGATATCCACAATATCCTCTGCCTGTCGGGCGATCACCAGAGTTTCGGGGATTGCGCCTCAGGGCAGAATGTCCATGACATCGATTCCATGCAGCTCATCCAGACGGTGCGACGCATGCGCGATGAGGGGAAATTTTTGGGCGGCGCCGACATTGACCGGCCTCCCCGGATGTTTGTGGGTGCGGCGGAAAACCCTTTTGCCGATCCTTTTGAAATAAGAGTTCCCCGTTTGGCCAAAAAAATCGCCGCCGGCGTTGAATTCATTCAAACCCAGTGTATTTACAATCTCGAGAAGTTCGAGCTTTGGGTGAAACTGGCAAGGGAGCGGGGGCTTACCGAAAAAGTGCACATCCTGGCCGGCGTCACCCCGATGAAATCCGTGGGCATGGCAAGATATATGAAAAACCGGGTGCCCGGGATGGATGTTCCGGATGATGTCATCAAGCGCATGGCCGCAGTTCCCAAGGAAAAACAGCCCCAGGAAGGCATCGACATTTGTGTGGAAACCATGGAGCGCCTCAAGACCGTGGAAGGCGTGCACGGGTTTCACATCATGGCCATTGAATGGGAAGAAAAAGTGGCTGAAATCGTGGAGCGGGCCGGTCTCTATCCCCGGCCCGTGGTCGGAGATTAGGAATTTGGGAAGGTAAACTATCATGAGCAATATATCATAGATATGAAAGGACGTGACCCATGAGTGAAAAAAAACGCATTCTCATTGTTGACGACGAGCCTGATTTTTCGATGATCGTGCAGACCTATCTGGAAAAAGAAGGATTTGCAACTGAACTTGCCTACAACGGCCTGGAAGGCTTTGATAAAATCAAGGCCAATCCGCCGGACGCCGTTGTTCTGGATGTCATGATGCCGGAGATGGACGGTTATGAGCTGTGCGCAGCGCTCAAAAAAGACAGCGCCTACGCCGGCATTCCTGTTGTTCTGCTGACAGCCGTTGCCGACCGCGTTACTTCCACAAAATATTCTCATTACGACGGCATGAGCATGGAAGCCGACGATTATCTGCCCAAGCCGGCTTCGGCCGAAGACATTACCCAGAGCGTCAAGCGGTTGCTGGGCATGTAAAAGGAGAGATCTCATCATGACAACAGGCGTCATTCGGCTGGCAAAATCAGGCAAGAGTCTGTTTAAAGACAAGGTCATGGCTCTTCTGCCGGATGGCGGAAACCTGAACCTCTGTCTGACCTGCGGGGCCTGTTCTTCCGGATGCCCGGCTACCGGGTTGGAAGATATGGACCCCCGGAAATTTCTGCGCATGGCCTCTCTGGGAATGGATGCGGAAATTCTGAGCTCCAAATGGGCATGGATGTGTACCATGTGCCAGCGCTGCATCTATGTGTGTCCCATGAAAATCGATATTCCCCAACTCGTATTCAATGTCAGGGCGAACTGGCCCAGGGATCGGAAACCCAAGGGAATCGTCGGATCCTGCGATATGGCGCTGCGAAACGACACCTGCAGCGCCATGGGTGCATCCGAAGAAGACTGGCGATTTGTGGTGGAAGACATTCTGAACGAAGTCCGGGAAAGCCAGCCGGGATTTGAAGACCTCCAGGCGCCGATGGACAAGGTAGGCGCCGAGTTTTTTCTGAATCAGAACTCCCGGGAACCGGTTACCGAACCGGATGAAATGGTGCCGCTCTGGAAAATTCTGCATCTGGCCGGAGCGGACTGGACGTATGGCTCCAAGGGGTGGGCCGCTGAAAATTACTGCATGTTTCTGGCTGAAAACGACCGGTGGAAACAGATAGTCGAGGTCAAGGCCAAGGCCGTGGATGATCTCAAATGCAAGGTCTGGCTCAATACCGAGTGAGGGCATGAACTCTTTGCGGTCCGGACGGGACTGAAAAAATTCAATATTCCTTACAATTTTGAGATAAAGAGCATTATTCAGTATTATGCCCAGTGGATACGGGAAGGAAAACTCAAGGTCAGCTCCGATTGGAACAAGGACCTTAATGTCAAGTTTACGGTTCAGGATCCGTGCCAGCTCGTCCGCAAAAGCTTTGGCGATCCGGTTGCGGAAGACCTGCGGTTTGTTGTAAAAACCGTTGTGGGAGAAGAGAATTTCATCGACATGTTTCCCAACCGCTCCAATAACTACTGTTGCGGCGGTGGCGGCGGTTTTCTGCAATCCGGCCTTCCCGAAGCCAGGCGTGCTTACGGCAGGCTGAAATTCGAACAGATCATGGCAACCGGGGCGCAGTATTGCATTACCCCCTGCCATAACTGCCATGCCCAGATTCATGATCTCAGCGAGCATAACGCGGCCGAATACCACACGGTGCATCTCTGGACACTGATCTGCCTGTCGCTGGGAGTTCTGGGTGAAAATGAACGCACCTACCTGGGACCGAATCTGGCCGAAGTCGGTCTTTAAGCCATTGGGCATCTAAGATGAATGCGCGTACGGAAGCCGAGAAAGAATATCTGATCCGGGCCATTGATGTGCTGGACCGTGAAATGATCGTGGTGTCCCCCGATCACCGAATCCTGGCCACCAATCGCTATACGGCCGAAAAACGGGGCAAGGATATCGTCGGCAGCACCTGCTATGATATCTATTTTGAGTTCAGCACGCCCTGTGATGACTGCCCAGCCTGCCGCGTGCTTCATAACGGGAAACCCATCCTGAAGCATTCTTCCAAAAGCCTTCAGGAAAGCGAGCGGGTTTCCTGTTATCCCATTTATTCAGAAGGTAGCATCGATGCGCTGCTGATGACGGATTTTGATCTGCCCAGGCTCGGGAAACTGGAGGAAGAGCTTCGCCGATCGAATGCGTTTTTGAAAAACATGATCAACAGCGCAGTCGATGGGGTAATTGCCGCGGACCGGAAGGGAAAAGTCTTTATCTTCAATCAGTCGGCTGCGGAAGTCAGCGGATACAGCGTCCAAGAAGCGCTCGAAAGCCTTTATATTCAGGATGTCTATCCGGATCAGAACGCATGGGACATCATGAAAAAGCTTCGCAGCGAGGATTACGGCGGCAAGGGAAAGCTGAAGGAATACCATGTGGACATCCTGGGGAAATTCGGGGAGCGGATTCCCATCAGCCTGTATGCATCGATTATCTATGAAGATGGTAAGCAGGTCGGCTCAATCGGTTTTTTCCATGATCTGCGGATACGGCTTCAATTGAAAAAAGAGCTGGAAAGCGCCCAGATTCAGCTCCTTCAGAATGAAAAGATGGCATCACTCGGCAAGCTGGCCGCAGGCGTGGCCCACCAACTGAACAACCCCTTGGGCGGCATCATGCTCTATTCCCGGCTGATCCAGGAGGAATATGAGCTGAGTGATCCTGCCAAGGCGGACCTGAGCCGGATTCTAAGGGACGCCGAACGATGCCGGGATACTGTTAAAGAGCTGCTCGTATTTGCCCGGCAAACCCGGCAGGAAAAGCAGTTACACGATATCAACAAAGCCCTGACCCGCACCCTGTTTCTCCTGGAAAAACAGGTGCTGTTTCAGAACATTCGGATCGAGACCCGTCTGCCAGAGGATATCCCCCTGGTACTGTGCGATATCCAGCAGCTCAATCATGTGTTCATGAACATTATCTTAAACGCCGCACAGGCCATGGATGGCCGGGGGGAACTGAGAATAACCACGGTCCTCTCCCCGGATAATCAAAGCGTCATCGTTGAAATCTCCGATACCGGGCCGGGAATTCCGGAGGATGTGCTGCCTCATATTTTTGAGCCGTTTTATACGACAAAGGAAGAAGGAAAAGGTACCGGTCTGGGACTGAGTCTGGCGTACGGTATTGTGGAGAGCCATCGGGGGAAGATCATGGCCGGAAACAATCCGGATCGGGGAACTGTTTTTACGATTGAATTGCCCGTTAATCCTTGAAAAAGCATCGTGAGATCTCAGGAGCGGGAGGCGGAAAATGGTTCCGCTCTCCAGCCTTCACGCTCTTGCGATTGTCAGGAAGGTTCTTGTGAAACCTGAAAATACGTCAAATCGTTTGTCCATTCTGGTGGTTGATGATGAAGAAAGCATTCGGGAAGGATCCGAGCGCATTCTGACGCGTATGGGGTATCAGGTGTATAAAGCCTCCCGGGGAAGCGAGGGCCTTGAAATTCTGGGGCATCATCCGGTCGCGATCGTCCTTCTGGATTTAAAAATGCCGGGCATGGACGGTATGGAGGTGCTGGGCCGCATCCAGAGACTGAATCCGGAGATCATGGTGATCATCATCACCGGTTACGCCACACTTGAAACCGCCATAGATGCCATGAAGCGGGGGGCTTACGATTTTATCCCCAAGCCGTTTGAACCCGACCAGTTGCGGATTGTCATCAATCGGGCAAGAGAGCGGATCCGGCTCACCGGGGAAACCGAAAAACTGGCTCAGGAGCGGCAGCGGAACCTGGCGGATCTGGGCACGGAGAAAAGCCGGATTCGTACCATCGTGGAATCGCTCCCGAATGGGGTGCTGGTGACCAATGTCCAGGGCCAGGTAGCGCTGATGAACCCGGCCTTTCAGTGGCTGATGGGAATCGAGTCGGGCAGGAAATCAATCCCTGAAGACAGTGCCTCGGGAGAGCCTATCGAGATCTGCATTCAGGACAGTGGTTTTTGTCAGATGGTCAAAGACATTTCCGCCGGAAAGGTGCAACCCCTTCCCGCAACATATGAATTTACGACAACCGACGAGAAATACCTGCTTGCCTCCGGAAGGCCGGTTCTCGGGGAGGAGGGGGAATGCCTGGGCGCTGTGGTGAATCTGGTGGACATCACGGCCATGAAGGTTCTGGACCGCCTGAAGTCCGAATTTGTGGCCAAGGTGTCTCATGAGCTGAGGTCTCCGCTGTCCACCATTCATGAGCAACTGGCACTGGTTCTGAAAGACATGGCGGAGAAGGAGTCGCCCCGGGATCAATACCTGCTGTCGCGGGCCAAGGAAAAAACCCAGGGACTGATTTCTCTGATCGGAGACCTGCTGGATTTGTCCCGTATCGAAGCCGGAAATGTCTGCATTGACTGCAAGCCGGTCAGACTGGATGAACTCTTGAAGAGCATCGTGGATTTTATGGAAACCAGGGCAGGTGTTAAAAATCAGATGCTTCATCTGGCTCTTCCGGATGAACCGATTCCCGTGATTTCGGCAGATCCCCAGGCGCTGGAAAGCGTTTTTGGAAATTTGATCGCAAATGCCATCAATTATACGCCGGATGGCGGTGCCATTGAGGTGGGAATCAGCCTGCTGCCGGAGATGATCCAAATCGATGTCAGTGATAACGGTTTTGGCATAGAAACCAAGGATATCGACAATATTTTCAAGCGCTTTTACCGGGCCAAGAATGAAAAAACCCGGTTTATCACCGGCACGGGCCTGGGCCTTCCCATCGTAAAAGGCCTTCTGGATGAGCTGGGAGGGAGCATTCAGGTCCGGAGTGAACCGTCCTGCGGATCCACGTTCACGGTTTTTTTGCCGATTTCTGCATCGTAAATGCCATGGGTCGCTAAAATATTCCGTCAGATCACGTCAACAATTCAATGATCCAGTTACCGGCTACCGGTAGTTACCTGTGAGCCATGACAGCGATCTCATCGGCATATGGAATAACCAGAATCATATGGGAGGCCGTTCAATTTCTGAAAATTCACAGGTTGATAAAAAGTTTCTCATTTTAGGCGATGCGCGGGTACTGCATACAAGAGCGCCGGAAATATTTTCGGCAATCATGAAAAAGGCCGGTGTTAAAGGAACGTATGAGCCTTTCAGGATCAGTCCCGGAAAGCTGAGCGAAGCAGTAAAAGAAATCAGAGCATTGAATATAGCCGGGGCAAATGTTACCACCCCTTACAAAGAGGCGATCATCCCTTATCTTGACGACCTCTCCGAGGGAGCGACCATTATCGGATCAATCAACACCATCGTCCGGAAGGGAAATCGTCTCAAAGGGTATAACACGAATGCCATCGGATTTATGGACGCGCTGAAAGATGCCGGCCTGGATATTGCCGGCAAATCAGCGCTTGTGTTCGGGACAGGGGGGGCGGCCAGAGCGGTTGTCTTTATACTCAACTGGGTTCATGCGAATCCGATTTTTGTCACCGGCCGAAGCCGGAGCAAGGTCAACGGTATCGTCAAGCAGATCGGCGGAGAGGCAGTGGCGCTGAGCTCGCTCACGGATCGTTTTCTTCCGGTCGGCCTTTTGATCAACGCGACAGCGGTTTCCAGTCCTGATGAGTCTCCGGAATTGGCTGAACTGGCAGCCCGCCTTCAATTAACGAATTGTGAAATGGTGATGGATCTGAATTACGGTCGTTCCCGTAATTTTTGGCAGGAAATGGCTCAAAACAAAGGTATCCCGTTTATGGACGGTCTGTCTTCGCTTGCCAATCAGGCCAGGCGCACCTTTGCCCTGTGGACCGGAATCGAGGTCAAGCCCGAAGTGGTTGTAACCGCCATACGGGATCTGTCATCAGGCATATAAAAGCAGTCAACGGATTTGCCATGACGGCAGGACCCTGATAAGAATTGCGGCGGATTACCGCGATGGCTGCTCCTGCGTTCAATTAAATAGAAAAGCCATTCATCTCTGATGTGAAGCACTTTGCCGATACGTTTTGCCATTGATGTCGATAGCCTTCGCTTGCCTCTTTCGGAATCACTCACCCTCTTCCGGATTTCTTTCCAAAAACCGGTCTTTCAACAGCAATACGCTCGGTGTGCGCCTGAAAATGCGATGGCATCGGGAGAAGGGATGTGGATTTTTCCAGTGGTTGAAAATCCGCACGTATGATAGTATTCACTTGCCAAGAATGCCCGGGAGGGCTGTGGATATTTCTTTGAAGGAACTTTCGCTTTGTCAAATTCGGGTTATGAAATCAGTTGGGTTACCGATCATCTTGCGGTGGGCGGTGCGCCGTTGTCTTATGAAGAACTGGACAGTATCAAGGCCTGCGGCATTGATGCCGTTCTCAATCTCTGCGCCGAATACTGCGATCTGCAAGAGATTGAAACAAAGCATGGTTTTGAAGTCCACTATCTGCCGATCCATGACGAGAAGGCGCCGGAAATTAAGGACCTGGACAGGGCCATGGCGTGGATCGATGACGCCATCCACCGGAACAAAAAAGTCCTGATCCATTGCCGTCTGGGCATCGGGCGAACGGGAACCGTGCTGTACGCCTATCTTTCCAGCCGGGGGCTGAAAAGCAGGCTGAAGGAAACCGCAACTCAGGAGCTGCGCTGCAGACCCGCCAATTACTGTCAGTGGCAACTGGTTCAAAAATATGAAAAGAACGCCGGCGCTTCCAGAGCCTCATCGAGTCATTTGACGAGATGCATTGTCGCCGTTTCGGCTTTTATCATGCTGATTCTTTGCGTTCTGGGCATCTGGACAGCCATCGATGTCGTGCAATATGCGAACACGGCCGGCAGCCGGCAGTCCGTGGAAACGCTGATTACCATTTTGCCCCGTCAGCAGATGAAAACAACCGCGGAAAGTCTCTACCGTTCGGGAATCATAGCGGCTCCGAACTATTTTTACCTGTATGCGCGGAGCGCCGGCTACGACCGGAAGATTCAAGCCGGAGAATATCTGCTTTCCGGTGTCATGACCCCCCGGCAGATTCTGGAAATTCTGGCCGGCGGAAAGGTTTTTCTACACAAGGTCACCATTCCCGAAGGATATGATCTGAAAGAAATTGCCGCAGCATTTGCCGGCGCGGGACTGATTTCTGAATCCCGGTTTTTGCATGCCGCGCGGGACCCGCAATTATGTCATGGGTGGAAAATAGAAGCCGATACGGCTGAAGGCTATCTTTTCCCGGATACGTATTATTTTCCGAAAGGCGCCGGCTCCGAGAAAATTATAACAGCCATGATCCAGCGGTTCAGGCAGGTATTTACGCCGGAGATGGCGCAGCAGGCGAAAGCTGAGGGCCTGTCGGTGCATCAGGCCGTGACCCTTGCCTCCATCATTGAAAAAGAGACGGGTGCGGACAATGAAAGGCCGCTTGTCTCATCCGTATTCCACAACCGGTTGAAACGCCGCATGCGTCTTGAAAGCGATCCCACGGTGATTTACGGTATGGAACATTTTGACGGGAATATCACGCGCCGGGATCTGACGACTCCCACCCCCTACAACACCTATACCCGCCAGGGCCTGCCTCCGGGGCCGATCGCCAGTCCGGGACTCAAGTCGCTAAAGGCCGCGGTGAATCCCGCACAAAGCGATTATCTTTATTTCGTATCCCGAAAGGATAAAACCCACCAGTTTTCCCGAACCTGGGACGAACATCTTCAGGCCGTAAACAGGTATCAACTGGGAGGAAAATAGGATGCCCGGCCGGTAACCCCTTTCATCTTTGCGGCGTAAAGCCCGTTTCTGAACCGAAGGGTCAATTTCAGGGAGGCTTCGTGTTCGTAACTGCGGCCATCCGGAGTCATTCCCCGGATTTTTCCATCCGCTAAAAACATCCGCAAAAGCCGAAGCCCCGAATCCCGGCGGTTTTCCAAGGGCGAGATGTTATTCGAACTACCTGCCGGTTCGGTTTCAAAATCAATTCCCTGGTCGATCAAGGATTTCATGAAATTCAAAAGTCTTCCCAGCCGCATCAGCGTGACGGCATCCGTCCGGGATGTGGTGTGAGACAGGGGCAGGGCGCTGGATCGCATCAGGGATGGGTGCCCCGGCAGAATGCCGAGTCTGCCACACAGATCATAATCCTGGCTGCCGGGAGAAGGATAGAACACCGATACCCCTGCAAGCGTCCTCAGGGAGGCCAGGTACAGCAGGTCATCGACGGAAGTCATGGGATCCTGAAACGGCGCTGCGACAATGATATATCCGACGGCAGTCATCCCGCAGTCTTCAGCCAGTTCCAGGGCGGTTTCAAATGCGCCCTGCATATCCGGCCTGTGGAAGCGCCTCAGTTGGGACGGGGCAACGGTCCCGATGGACAAATTCAGGGTTTTGAAGCCGGCGGCCTTCATCGCAAGTACCATGTCCCTGTCCAGTGAGGCCGGAAACAGGCCGTTCATGGCCCTTAGTTCCGGCCCGGGCTCCGGAAACCGGGCCTGGATCGCAGCGAGAAGGGCCATGAACCAGTTCCGGTCGAAAGATAGATTCTCGTCCTCGAAATCAATGAATCCGGCATCTGATGTATGAATGGCCTGCGCCATTTCAAAAAGCACCGTTTCAAGACTTTTTTTGCGGTACGGCGCTTTGGCGTTTTTCCCCAGTGAACAGTAAGTGCAGGTCATGGGACACCCGCGGCTTGCGACGATCACCGAAGCGCCGGATTTTCCCCGCCGGTAATACCCCGCACGCACCAGATGCATGGCAGGTGGCGGCGCATCGTTTAGATCCTTCATCCAGACGGGCTCGCCGACGTGAAGGGCGCCGCCGGTTTTCCGGAAAGCCAGGCCCGGCACCGCTGACAGCATGGCATCGGATGGAGAGCCGTCTGCTTTCAAAATGGAGGCCAGCGCCGGCAAAGAGGCCTCGCCTTCGCCGCAAATCACGTAATCCACGGCGGAGCAGGCCATCACCGCCTCCGGCAGGGCCGTGGGATGATGCCCACCGACGACGATCTTGCAGGAAGGAAGCCAGTCCTTGACAACCCGGGCAGTCTGAAGCGCTTCCGGGCTGTAGGCGGTAAACAGGGAGGAAATGCCGATTAAAAAGGCGCCCGAGGCCTTTGCCTGTTTTGCGATATGCTCAAAACTGTACCCGAAATGCCGATACTGATGAAACAGGGCAAAAGGGGAAAGGTCCGGGTTCCCGTAATACGCTGAAAGATAATCCATTTCAGCGGGTAGCGGAATTTCCCGGGATTTGGCCGTGGCAAGGCCATCCAGTATTTCAACGGAAAATCCGTGCTTGATGAGAGATGCGGCGATAGCGGCCAAGCCATAGGGAATCGAGCGCTTGGTCGTCAGATAAAAATCCCGCACCGGCGGCTGAATCAGAAGAATATCGGTCATGACGGCGGTTTTGGAATCCCCGGGCGAACCTTTAATACGATTTCTTTCCGAATGGTGACGGTTCCGGGTTTGGCGCCGCGGGGCTTGGAAACATAGCGGGCCAAGGTCACGGAAACCGGAACCGTCCCGCCGTCCCTGGCCTTGCTGTGATAAGCTGCAATGGCGGCCGCCTGGCGAAGAAGTTCATTGCTCGGGGCTTCATCCGTGTTTCCGACAAGAAGCACATGGCTCCCCGGCATGCCGCGAACATGAAACCACCAATCATTGGGGCCGGCGGTTTTCAGGCTCAAGATATCATTGTCCAGGTCGGTTTTTCCGGCCAGGACCACCCAGCCTTCGGCAAGGGGATATTCAAAGACTTTCGGCGGAGCCGGGCTGAAACCCGGCAGTGGCGGATCGGAAGTTTTTTTCATCGTATGATATCCATTGGGACAGGATTGTAGCGGATTCCACCGGATTACACAATGCCCGTGTTTTTTGGGGAAATATGAATGACGATAAATGTCTTGACGGATACCGTCCGGGAAAATATGCTGGATTATTTTAAATCCATTGGAGGGGAGAACGATGACAACGGATGATTCCGGATGGATGCGCATGCGCTTCAAGCAGAACAAGGTCTGGGTGGCCGTGGGTCCGGACGGGAAAATCATGGCCGATAACGGCAAGGCCCTGATCAAGTATCAAAAGGAGCAGGATTATGAATATCGGGTCCGCGAAACAGACCTCCATCCCCTGGGAGCGGCGCCGGAAGTTGCAATTGCCAAATCCCGCCGCAAACCCCGTGAACCCAAAAAGACTATCGGTCCATCCCTGGAGCAGAACTTGCGGGAGGATCCGGATTGCGTCCGGATCTATGCGGACGGCGCCTCATCGGGCAATCCGGGCCCTTCGGGAATCGGCGTGCTGCTTTGCTATCGGGGGCATGAAAAGGAAATCTCCCGGAATATCGGACTCGGCACCAATAACATTGCCGAACTTGAGGCCATCCGATGCGGCCTTCGGGAAGTAAAGAATCCCGATTTGCCGGTAAGGGTTTATACGGACAGCGGCTATGCCTACGGACTCCTGGTGCTGGGGTGGAAAGCCAGAAAAAACATCGAGCTTGTCAGCGATATCCGCATGTTGATGAAGCGGTTCAAAAACCTGACGCTTATCAAGGTCAAGGGGCACTCGGGGATAGAAGGCAACGAGAGGGCCGACAAGCTGGCAACCTCGGCAATTCTTCAGAAGGTATAAATGAAAAAGGAGCATCGGCGAAAAGCCAATACTCCTTGATTGCGGAAGGATAAGCAGCAGAGACCATATGCTGCCGGGGAAATCTGGCGGATTGAAAAATGAATGCCAGAAAAATCAGGCCTTGTCGGACTTCAAGGTTTCAATTTCCTTTTTCAGATCATCAATTTCCTGTTTGTATTTATCTGCGCTTTCGGCAGCAGGCGCTGGCGCCGGTTTATCGTCTTTTTTCCAGGTATCCTTCAATTCGTCAAACCCCAGATAAAGCGCCAACCCCCCGCCCAGAAGCAGCATGATAGGAAGGACGCCAGCCAGAATCTGCAAGAATTCCTTAAACCAAATCGAAACACCGATAAGTCCCAATACCGCAGCAACTGCACCACCGATCAAAGTTTTCATAGAAAATACCCCCTCCTTTAAAGTTATCCGTTTATTTAAGGCCAAAAAGGATGTCCATGCAGACAGCATGGTAATAATATCAAATAGATATCTTTAATATTGCTTGCTGAAAACACATTTTTGGAAAAACTAACACAAGATCGGGCTTTACGCAAGTTCAAAATATTAATTCAGCGGATTGTCTATACCCCTTGACCCTGCTCCAGACAATCCTTGGTGAGAGCGGCATCGAATTGAACCGGGTAGCACCCGTCGAAACAGGCCTTGCAAAAACATTCTTCGGGGTTTTCGACGCCGGTTGCCTCCAGAAGGCCGCCAAGGCTCAGATAGTGAAGCGAATCGAGCCCCAGGAAATCCCTGAGATCATTCACCCGCATTCGCGATGCGATCAGTTCGCCCTTGGTTGAAAAATCGATGCCGTAATGACAGGGAAAACGGTGGGCCGGGCCACTGACCCGAAGATGGATCCGTTTGACCCCGAGCTCGCGAAGGGCCTTGACACGGGTGCGAACCGTCGTGCCCCGGATAATGGAATCTTCAATGATGACGATATCCTTGCCCTTGAGGAGCTCCTTGACGGGGTTCAGCTTGACGCGCACGCCGAAATCCCGCATGCTCTGGGTCGGCTGAATAAATGTCCGGCCTACATAATGGTTTCGGATCATCCCCATTTCAAACGGGATTCCGGAGGCTTCGGAATATCCCAGGGCCGCATACGTTCCGGAATCCGGAAACGGCATGATCAAATCGGCCTGAACCGGGGCCTCGCGTGCCAGTTGCCGGCCGTGGGCCTTACGGGTGAGATAAACGTTTTTACCGAAAATGGTGCTGTCCGGTCTGGCGAAATAGATGAATTCAAATATGCAAAACGACCGGCAGGCGGCCGCCGGTGTTTGCAGGCTGCGAATGCCGTCCTGATTGATGATGACGATTTCCCCCGGGTTCAGTTCCCGGATGAACTCGGCCTCCACCAGGTCCAGCGCGCAGGTTTCAGATGCCAGCACGTAATGGCCGTTCAGCCTGCCCAGACAAAGGGGCCTGAATCCATTGGGGTCTTTGATGCCGATGATCTCACCCTTGTTTGTCATGACAATCAGGGAAAAGGCGCCCTTGATTCGGGAAACGGCTTCAGTCAGCGCTTTTTCAAATCCCATCCGAAGATTTTTGACAAACAGGTGAAGAAACACCTCGCTGTCCGTCGTGGTTTGAAAAATGGAGCCCGACTCTTCCAGTTCGTTTTTCAGAACATGGGCGTTCACCAGATTCCCGTTGTGCGCAACGGCATAGGAGCGCTGGCGGTGATGAACGACAAACGGCTGGGCATTGTTCAAAATGGAGCTTCCGGTTGTGGAATACCGGACATGGCCGATGGCGCTGGCCCCGTCCAGAAGCTCAAGGCACGGATTTTTAAAAACATCCGAAACCAGCCCCATGCCCTTGTGGGCGATGATCTGCTGATTCTGGATCACTGCAATGCCGGCGCTTTCCTGACCCCGGTGCTGTAGCGCATAGAGCCCGAAGTAGGTCAGCCTGGCGGAATCCGGATGGCCGTGGATGCCGAACAGGCCGCAGGCTTCACGAGGCTTGTCTTCCTCGAAAGAATCATCGATTTCAAAAAAAGACGCATCATTCATGGCTATTTTCTTATCCGTCAATATTCCTGAAGGGATTTGACGGATAAATCCTTTTGCTTCATGGCGGCGATGGCCTTTGCCAGAGCAAGGGCGCCGGCCAGGGTCGTGGTGTAGGGAATGTTGTATTTGATGGCGGCGCGCCTTAAGTGGTAACCGTCGCGTTTGGTTTCATTGCCGAATCCGGTGTTGAGGATAAGCTGGATCTCCCGGTTCATGATGGCATCCACCACATGGGGCCGGCCCACCGACACCTTGTTGACCACCCGGCTGGGAATGCCGTTGTTTTCAAAATAAAGGCCGGTTCCGCGCGTGGTCATGAGGGCGAATCCGATCTCATAAAGCTGTCTGGCCACAATCAGGGCGCCGGGCTTGTCCCGGTCCTTGACGCTGATGAAAACCGTGCCGTCAAGCGGGATGTTCTGGCCGGCCCCGAGCTGGGCCTTGGCATAGGCAGAGCCCAGGTCCTCGTCGATGCCCATGACTTCGCCGGTTGATTTCATCTCCGGGCCGAGCAGGGTATCCACATCCGGGAACCGGTTAAAGGGCATCACCGCCTCTTTCACGGATATGTGGGAGGGCACTTTTTCCGTAATCAAACCGAGCGCTTTCAAGGTTTTTCCCAGCATGATCTTGGTGGCCAGCTTGGCCAGGGGAACGCCGGTGGCCTTGCTGACAAAGGGGATGGTGCGGGATGCCCTCGGATTGACTTCCAGGACGAAAAGGCTGTCATTTTTTACGGCATACTGAACGTTCATCAGCCCGATGACATTGAGTTCGGCGGCCATGGCCTTGGTGGCCCGGGTGATTTCTTCAAGAATCTCCGGTTTCAGGCTGTAGGGCGGCAGCACGCAGGCGGAATCTCCGGAATGAATGCCGGCTTCCTCGATGTGCTCCATGATGCCGCCGATGATGGTGGCCGTCCCGTCGGAAATGGCATCCACATCCACTTCAATGGCGTCTTCCAGAAATTTGTCGATCAGGACCGGATGGTCCGGAGAAGCGGCAATGGCCAGCAGGGTAAAACTTTCCAGTTCCGAGGGATCATAGACAATTTTCATGGCCCGTCCGCCCAGAACGTAAGAAGGCCGGACAACAACCGGATAGCCGATGGTTTCGGCAACCGCGACGGCCTCGGCAACGGAGGTCGCGGTGCCGTTTTCCGGCTGGATCAGACCCAGCTTGTGGAGCATGGCCTGGAAGAGCTTGCGGTCTTCAGCCCGATCGATGCTCTCCGGCTGGGTGCCCAGAATGGGCACGCCAGCCTTGAAAAGGGGCGTGGACAGATTGAGCGGGGTCTGGCCCCCGAACTGGACAATCACGCCGAAAGGCTTTTCCGTTTCCACGATGTGAAGCACATCCTCGCGGGTCAGGGGCTCGAAATACAGCTTGTCCGAGGTGTCGTAATCCGTGCTGACGGTTTCGGGGTTGCTGTTCACCATGATGCTTTCAATCCCTTCTTCCCGAAGGGCAAAGGAGGCGTGGACGCAGCAGTAGTCAAACTCGATCCCCTGGCCGATCCGGTTGGGGCCTCCCCCTAGAATCATGACTTTTTTCCGGTCCGACACCCTGGCTTCATTTTCCGTTTCATACGTGGAATAATAATAGGGCGTGGCGGCCTGAAACTCGGCGGCGCAGGTATCCACCAGTTTATACACCGGAAGGACTCCCTGTGCCCTTCGCCGGTTTTTGACGGCGTGTTCGCTGCTCCCTGTAAGACTTGCGATCTGTATATCCGAAAAGCCCGTCGCCTTGGCTTCTCTTAGCAGGGATTGCGAAATCTCATTTCCGGATTCGGCAATCGCCTGCTCCATATCCACAATCTGCCGGATCTGGTCCAGAAACCACGGATCGATCCGGGTCAGCTCGTAAATGGACCGGATATCCATGCCGCGTTGCAGGGCATGGCGCAGGTAAAAAATCCGCTTGGAATTGGGGGTTGCCAGGTGCTGTTCGATTTCACCACGGGTCGGCGCCGCCGCAGGGTCCTTTCCATCCCCGCCGATACCGTAACGGCCGATCTCAAGGGATCGCAGGCCTTTCTGCAGGGCTTCCTTGAAGGTTCGGCCGATGGACATGGTCTCGCCCACGGATTTCATGGCCGTTGTCAGATAATCCTGGGTCTCCGGAAATTTTTCAAATGTCCATCTCGGAATTTTGACAACGCAGTAATCGATGGTCGGCTCAAACGATGCCATGGTTTCGCCGGTGATGTCATTGGGGATTTCATCCAGAGTATAGCCCACGGCGAGTTTTGCGGCGATCTTGGCAATGGGATATCCGGTTGCCTTGGATGCCAGGGCGGAGCTGCGGGACACCCGGGGGTTCATCTCCACCACGATCATCTCACCGGTATCGGGATGGATGGCAAACTGAACGTTGGATCCGCCGGTATCCACGCCTATTTCCCGAAGGATGGCAATGGCGGCGTTTCGCATCCGCTGGTATTCCTTGTCGGTCAGGGTCTGGGCCGGCGCAACGGTGATGCTGTCTCCGGTATGAACGCCCATGGGATCCAGGTTTTCAATGGAACAGATGATCACCACGTTGTCATTGTGGTCCCGCATGACCTCAAGCTCGTATTCCTTCCACCCCAGCACCGACTCTTCCAGCATCACCTGGGTGATCATGCTCGCATCGAGTCCCGCCTTGGCTATCATATCCAGGTCTTCGGCGTTATAGGCCACTCCGCCGCCGGTGCCGCCCAGGGTGAAGCTGGGCCGGATGATGATCGGAAATCCGATGTCCGCGGCAATGGACCGGCACTGATCCATGTCCGTTGCAATCCCGCTTCTGGGAATGCGAAGGCCGATTTTGTGCATAGCCTGCCGGAACAAATCCCTGTCCTCGGCCTTTCGGATGGATGGGATGGAGGCGCCGATCATCTCGACCCCGTATTTTTCCAGAATCCCCATCTCGGCCACCTGGATCGCCGTGTTCAGGCCGGTCTGGCCGCCCAGCGTGGGCAGGATGGCGCAGGGCCGCTCCCGTTCGACAATCTTGGCGACCGTCTCCGGAGTGACGGGTTCGATATAGGTCCGGTCGGCCATATCCGGATCGGTCATGATGGTGGCCGGATTGCTGTTGATCAGGACCACTTCATACCCCTCTTCCTTCAATGCCTTGCAGGCCTGGGTGCCGGAATAATCAAATTCACAGCCCTGGCTGATGATGATGGGGCCTGCGCCGATGATCAGGATTTTATGGATGTCTGTGCGTTTGGGCATAGGGGTTGTTTTGAAAAGGTCAGGGGTAATGGGTTATGGGTAAAAGGTAATGGGCAATGGGTTGAAAAAGGGAATGGGTTTTACCGATAACCCGTTACCTGTTTTTATCGGCCGGCCATCAGCCGGGTGAATTCATCAAAAAGATATTGGGCGTCCTGGGGGCCTGGCGATGCTTCCGGGTGATATTGAACGGCAAAAGCAGGCAGGGTTCGATGCCGGAATCCTTCCAGGGTCCGGTCGTTGAGGTTGACATGGGTGATTTCGGCATCATCCGGATTCAAGGTGGCGATGTCAACGGCAAATCCGTGATTCTGGGAGGTGATCTCGATGCGTCCGGTCTTTAAATTCTTGACCGGCTGGTTTGCTCCCCGGTGGCCGAATTTCAGCTTGTAGGTTTTCCCGCCCATGGCAAGCCCCAGAATCTGGATTCCCAGGCAGATGCCGAAAATGGGCCGATATCCCAGAAGTTCCCGGATCGTCTGAACCGCATAATCCACAGGCTCGGGGTCTCCGGGGCCGTTTGACAAAAAAATCCCGTCCGGCGCCATGGCCCGGATCGTGTCAGCGGTTGTGGCCGCGGGGACGACCACCACTTCGCATCCGGAATGCTCAAGGCATCTGAGGATATTGTATTTCATCCCGAAATCAAAGGCGACCACACTGCGCAGCCGGCTCCGGTGTTTCCAGATATTTGAGGTCAGTGCACGGGCCGGATTTTCGATGGGAAAAATTTCGTTTTGCATCCACCGGTAAGGCAGACGGGTGGAGACAACGGAGGCCAGATCCAGGCCGATCATGCTGGGAAGCCCCTTTGCCTTTTCCACGCAGGAGAGCGGATCCGGGTCTTCCGTTGAGATAAACACGCGCATGGCGCCGGAATTTCTCAGATGAAGGGTCAGGGCCCGGGTGTCCAGTCCGTCAATCCCCATGACATGCTGCCCTTTCAGGTAATCGGCCAGAGTTCCTTTTGAGCGGAAATTGCTGGGGAAATCCTGATATTCCCGGACCACGAAGGCCGATACCTGTATCCGGTCCGATTCGACGTCCTCGGGATTGACCCCGTAATTGCCGACCAGCGGATAGGTCATGGTCACCACCTGGCCCCGGTACGAGGGATCGGTCAAAACTTCCTGATATCCGGTCATGCTGGTGTTGAACACGGCCTCGCCCCCGGACTCGCCGGAGCCGGTAAAGCAGCGGCAGTCAAATGTCCGTCCGTCTTCCAGTGCCAATATTGCTTTTTTCATATCAAGAAAATTATATCATTCCATCGGCTTGTTTTCAACAAGATTCCACACGCCGCAGGGACAGGCCCCGGCGCAAAACCCGCATCCGATGCACCGGTTTTCATCCACCCGGTACTCATAGCCGTCAGGAATGATTTCCATCCGGCGGATGGCCGCCTGGGGGCAGACTGCCGTGCAAATGCCGCAATCCCGGCAGGCGCCGCAGGAAGAACACTGGGAGCCGCAGCTTTCCACATCCTCGAAGTGCGAGATCCGGGGATCGAAATATTCAAGGGATACGCGCCTTGTATCGATCACGGGGCGAAGGTCGCTGTCCGGAGGCCGGCCTTCGATGATTTTTAAGATCGCGGATGCCGCCTTTCGGCCCGATCCGATGGCGTCTGTCAGAAGTCCTGGCCTTACCGCATCTCCGATGGCAAAAACCGCGGGAACCGCGCTCTGGTAATGGGCGCTGACCTGAACAAAGCCATTTTCGGTTGTCACGTCTTCAGTAAGAAAGTCCAGATCCGGCGCATCCCCGATCGAGATGATCACATTGTCTGCGGGAAGGGTTTCACCGGTTGACAGGACAACGCCTTCAGCCGTGATCTCCCGGGTGAAGCAGGGCCAGCGGAAGACGGCACCGGCCGCCTCTGCATCTTGTCTTTCCTTGCCGAATGCGGCGGGTTTCTGAACATCGATCAGCGTAATGGCGCCTGCGCCAAGCCGCCTGGCTTCGGTTGCCACATCGCACCCCACGTTTCCGGCGCCGATGATGACCACCTGTTTTCCGGGGCGGATATTTCCGGCCTTGGAGCGCTTCAGAAATTCCAGGGCCGTCATGGCAAGCTCCTTGCCGGGGATTGGAAGGGTCCGGGGTCTTTGCGCGCCGACCGCGATCACCAGAAAGTCATAATCCGCCCGAAGTCTTTCAAAATCGTTTCTGTCCAGCCGCTGCCGCAGATGTACATGGGGAATGGCCGCTCTTATCCGTTCCAGCTCCGCGCTCGCGACGGCTTCGGGAATCCGGCTTTCCGGGATGACGGAAGCGATTTTCCCGCCGATCGCCCCTGCCGTGTCAAACACCGTCACCGCATGCCCCTTTAGCCGAAGCTGCCAGGCCACCGACAGCCCCGCGGGGCCGGCGCCGATGATGCCGATGGATTTGCCGCTGATCTCCGGAAGCTGCGGCAGGCCGGCGGCGATGCTGGCCTTTCCCAAAGCCGTGACGTCCACGGGGGGCATGCCCCGGGTCTGCCGGGTGCAGGCCTGCATGCAGGGGTTCGGGCACAGATACCCGCAGACGGTCGCCGGAAACGGGGTATAATTGAGGGCCAGATCCACGGCCGCATCCACCCGGCCTTCCCGGACCAGACGCCACCTGTCATGAACCGGAATGCCGGTCGGGCACATGGCTTCGCAGGGCGCCTTGAATTTTCGGTTTTCCCACACCGGCACATAACGCCGCAGATCCCCTCCCGGAATCAGCGGTATGGGGCTTCGGTCAAAGCCGACCAGATCCCCGACAATCCCTCCGGTTCCCAGTTCCCTGTCCCAGACTTCGGCGCGAAAAGACGTCATGGCGCGTCTTTGCCGTACGGTTTTCTCCTTGGGGGTCCTGGCCACGATGAGTTGCCAGTCATCGGCATCTGTCAGTTCTTCAAACAGTTCGCTCCGGCCGATTCCGCCGAGGAAAAACTCAAGATTCGATGCAAGCCACTGCCGGTCCGCAGGTTCAATGGGTGCAATTCTGGCATCCGCCTGGCTGAACCCCCGGTGCGGTCCCCGGAAAAACACCTTGCCGCCGACCATGCCGACCAGGGGCCGGTATCCCAGGATATTGCCGGGATCCTGGGGATTGACCCCGCAGATGACGGCAATGCCGCCGGCCATGAATTCCCCGAAATAATCCCCGACGGATCCCAGAACCCAGAGCTCGGGGGGGGCAAAGCGCGGGTTCTGCTTGGTCATGGTCATGCCGCGCGACCCGATATTGCCTTTGATAAACACCTTGCCCTGAGCCATGGCGTTACATGCGCCGTTTCCCGCATGACCGTGGACCACGATCCGGGCGCCGGCATTCAGCCAGCCCACATCATCGGAAACCGGCCCCGCAACCTCGATCACGGTGTTCGGAAACCCCAGGGACCCCAGCCGCTGTCCGGAATGGCCTTCCACGCGAACATGGACCGGTTCGTTTCCGGCCCGCCAGAGCCTGCCGCCGATGCCGTGCTGTCCAAAGGCCTGGACCGTCAGATGCCGGTATCCGCCGGCGATGGCTTCCTGAATTTTCTCTTCCAGGATTCTGGAATCGAGCCGGCTTCCATCGGTTTTTCCTGAAATGGTTATGATTTTGTCATCCATGGACATCTCCGTCACCTAAACCACATAATTGATGCTAAGGCGCCTGCTGATATGGTAATCGCTTGTTCCCAGGGCATCGGACATGCCGACCGGAAGGGACGTTGAACGGCCAAGGGGCGCAATAACCTTTTTGAGTTCCGTATCAAAGCCGAGAAACACATCCACCACGCGCTGCGCCACCTGCTCCGGATCCAGCCGGCGGTAGAGCCGGGGGTCCTGGGAAGTGATTCCCTTGGGGCACCGGCCGATGTTGCAGATGTTGCAGCGATCCGTTTCGGATCCCAGGCAACCGGCAGCGGCCTGCATGACGTATTTGCCGATCTGGATGCCGCTTGCGCCCAGCATGATCAGGGCTGCGGCATTGGCCGCCAGATTGCCGCTTTTGCCGATGCCGCCGCCGGCGATAAGGGGAATTTCGTTCTGCATGCCCGCGGTCACCAGGCCCAGGTAGGCGTCCCGGATGTTGCTGGCGATGGGATAACCCATGTGGTTCATGGAAATGTTGTAGGCCGCTCCGGTCCCGCCGTCCTCCCCGTCGATGGCAAGGCCTCCGGCAAAGGGGTTTCTCGTCAGGTTGTTCAGGACCGCAAGTGCCGTAGATGTTCCCGATATCTTGGGATAAACCGGCACCCGGAACCCCCATGCCATGGACATGGACTGGATCATCTTGGCCACGGATTCCTCGATGGAATACTGGGTCTGATGCGTGGGCGGACTCGGCAGGTTGACACCGGCAGGAACCCCCCGGATCGCGGCAATGAGGCGGTTTACCTTGTACCACATCAAGAGGCCCCCGTCTCCGGGTTTGGCCCCCTGTCCGTATTTGATTTCAACGGCGCAGGGGTCTTCCTTCATTTCCGGAAGCGCATGGATGATTTCATCCCAGCCGAAATACCCGCTTGCGATCTGAAGAATCACGTATTTCAAGAACCGGGAGCGCAGGAGCCGCGGCGGGCACCCGCCTTCGCCTGTGCAGACCCTTACGGGCATTCCCATCTCTTCATTCAAATAGGCAACGCCCATCTGAATGCCTTCCCACATGTTGGGAGACAGGGCTCCGAACGACATGCCGCCGATCATCAAAGGGTAGATTTCCCGGACCGGCGGAATCCATCCGTTTTGCCGGATGAAACTGAGATTCTCCTCCGGCGGGAGCACGCGCCCGAGCAGGGTCCGGATTTCAAATTCGTGCCTGCCGGCGTCCAGGGCCGGGTCCGTCAGCATGGAAATCCGGATGAATTTGATCTGGTCCAGGACCGTACCCGGCACATTCCGGCGGCCGCCCCGGCTCCGCGGTAGTCCCCCGCGGTCCCTGTGAAAAACAAGCTTGTCGGCCTCATCGCTGCGACAGGGGGTGATTGCCCCGTTCGGGCAGACCAGGTTGCACATGGCGCATCCCACGCAGCCATGGGCCGGGTCCGTTTTCTGTCGGATGCCGTAATAAAGCTGCATCGTGCTTTCCGGCGGCTTGACGAACCCCGGCGACAAATCAAGGACTCTTTTGCGGAAAACCCCAAGCTCGATGGCATGAACGGGGCACACGGCCGTGCACTGGCCGCAGAGCGTGCATTTGTCCTTGTTCCAGTCGATCTGCCAGGGAAGATCCTTGACGCTCAGCGTGGAAGGGGTAATGGGGATGTTTGACGGCATACCGCAACCTCCTGTCGATTAGGGCCGACGATGGCCGTGTCCAGATGCATGGGTTGAAAATCCCGCGTTTTGTCGCGATCCGGTATGGCGGCATCCAGCCCGCAGATCTCGGAGGAAAAAGCATATCTTCCGGGTCTGCCGCCGACCACGCCGGGCCGGAGTTTCTTGCGGTCCTGAACCATGAACAGGCTGTGATCCGGAAGGCACCCGATGACGCAGTTGGGCCCGTCGATGATGAGCCGCCTGCAGGACTGCTTGAGCTGCTGAAGCAGATTCGAATCCGGGTGAGCGGTGATGTCCGCATCCTGAAGCGGTGTGATGATATGTTTATAGGCCTCGATGCCTAGACCCAGCCGCTCCAGTGTATAATGCAGAATATGGGTGAAGACTTCGGAATCCGACTGATACCCGGTGTAGCCGGCAAATCCCCGGGACTGAAGGTAGTCCCGGATCGGGATGAACGCCGTGTTCTCGCCGTTGGTCATGGTGGAGAAACCCTGAAGGAAAAACGGATGGCAGGCATAGAGGTTGATGGCATAGTTGGTGTTTTGTCGCCCCTGGGCCATCATGACCCTTGCCTTGATGTCTTTTCGATCCAGCTTCAGGTGCTGCGCAACCTTGAGGGGTTCCCCGATTTCCTTGATCATGATGACATCGGGCCAGAAGGAAAACACCATCATGTCGCCTTCGGCCCTGCCCATTTCCCGAAGCTGCAAACGGATGTTGACCAGACGGCTGTAAAGCTCCGGCTGACCGAGGCCGTCCCATTCCTCCGGGTATTCATAGGCCCGGACCAGATAGATATCCCGCTTCGGAACCCCGGAGGGCGGCGTTTTGGATACTTTGATCGGCAATTTGTATTTGGTCATGAATCCCAGATTCATCATGAACGCATCCAGGCGTTTGAGGCCGTTTTCGGTAAAAATGCCGGAGAGGATCGGTGCATCCTTCATGTCTTCAAACGGGCCGCCAAGGTCCCGAAGGAAGAGTCCCACGCCGGAGCCGTCGTGCCCTTCGCGCATGACATCCAGGGCTTCAAGGGCGACCATGGGCGAAAGGGGTTCCTCGCTGGTTATGGCAAATAAACGACACATGCTGTTTTTCTCCTGTAAAAAAGCCCATCCCTGAAAAGGCAGATATGCCTGCGAAAAGCAGATAAAAAAAGCTGCTGAACACAGGCTGTTACCGGGATATAAGAGGATTCCCGGTTCAGGCAGGGTTCAGCAGCATAAAAAACAAGCATTCTTTTATATTTGAAAAACGCATTTTTGTCAAAAATTATTTCAAAAATTGATGACAAAAATGTAGTTTGCAATCGCAATTCTATTTTTTGAATACCAGAAGCCGCGATGCGATGAAGCCTTAAATATCAGACAGCTACGGTGACTATGACAGGATTCAGCATGCTTGTCAGATCACAGGGCTCCATGGAAAGCAGCAGCCCTCTTTTGCCGGCGTTGATGTAAATTTTCGGCAATTTTGCTATGGCGGCTTCCATGTAAACCGGAAGCAACAGCCGGGTGCCGAAGGGGGAAATGCCGCCCACGGCATAGCCGGTAATTTTTTCGGCTTTCTGCGGGGTGCACGGCGCCACCGTTTTTACCCCCATCTGCCTGGCCAGGGCCTTGGCGGAAACCTGTTTGTCCCCGTGCATCAGCACGATAAACGGATTCCGGGAATCATCCTCCATGATCAGCGTCTTGATGACCCCGTGCTCTGCAACGCCAAGGGAGGAGGATGCCGTTGCGGTTCCCCCTTTTTCCGCATAGGCGTAAGGATGGAGTGAATATGATATACCGCCGGCCTTCAGCACCCGGGTTGCCGGCGTTGCCGGGATTTTTTTGCCGGACATGGATTCGGCCCTCCCCCCCTTTGATGAAAAAGAAACGATTCATGGAATCAACTGCGTGAATGCTTCCGCTGATCCCGACAACTTTCACGATTATTCTTCCGTGTTTTTTTGTTGTTCTTGGGGTCAGCCCGTGATCGGGCCGCCGGGGCCTTTGTACTCAATCATTGCAAAATCGATCCGGCGGCGTTAGAATTTAAGGCCATGAATCGGAATCGCTTCAAAACGGCTTCTTCGTATATCTCTTCGGCAGACCGCAAACGAAGAAAACGGGAGATGATCATCATTGCAGCCATCATTGTTGTTGTTGCGCTGATGACATACGCCCAGAACAAGCTCATCCATTTCGGCGCCAATTTCCCCATCTCCAACACCATTTTGATGTTCACGATGACGAACGTCAATCTGCTGCTGCTGATTCTAATGATTTTTCTGGTTTTTCGCAACCTGGTAAAATTGCTCTACGACCGCAGGCGAAGGGTCATGGGATCAAAGCTCCGAACCCGGCTGGTCATCGCCTTTGTTTCGCTGACCCTGATCCCCGCGGGCGTCATGTTTTTCTTTTCCATGAGTTTTATTACCACCAGCATTGATTTCTGGTTTAATGTTCCGGTGGAGCAGGCCCTTGAAAACTCGCTGCATGTCGGCAGACAGATTTACGGCATTACGGAAAACAGCAATGCGTTTTTCCTGGAAAGGGCCGCCCATCAGATCAAAACCCGGAAACTGCTGGATCCCGCAAAATCCAGGGACTTGTCCCAATATATTGAAATCGTTCAACGGTCATTCAACCTGGACGCGGTTGAAGTGTATGATATCCATGCCAGGCGCATAGCCCTGTCCCTTGGCCGCGAGCTGAACACGCAATCGCTTCAGGCGGTTTCCATGGAGCAACTGCGAAAGGAATTTTCCCCCAAGGCGGTTTCATCCTTTTCTCAAATCATCCCCGCCGGCGAGGTGATCCGTACCGCCGGAACCATTCCCTTCGGCGTCAAACCCGCCGAAGCCGAGGCCTTCATGGTTCTGACGGTCATGATCCCGCCGTATCTTTCAGAAAACATGGCGTCCATATCAAGGGGATTTGATGAGTATCAGCAAGTCAAGCTATTGAAAAAACCCATCCAGCTTTCCTATTATATCACCCTTTCCATTGTCGGGCTTCTGGTGGTGTTCTGTGCCGTATGGTTCGGATTCTATCTGGCCAAATCCATCAGTATTCCCATCAAGGAACTGGCGGAAGGCACCCGGCGGGTTGCCGAGGGGGATTTGAGTTTTCAGATCGGATCGGTAGGAGACGATGAAATCGGCAGTCTGGTGGATTCTTTCAACAAGATGACCCGGGATCTGCGGCTCAGCAGGGATCAGCTTGAGCTGACTTCCACCAAGCTCCGCCAGCAGTATCTTGAAATTGAAGAAAAACGCCGCTACATGGAAATCGTTCTGAAAAACGTGTCCGCGGGCGTTGTGACACTCGATGCGGGCGGTTTTATTGCAACGATCAATACTTCGGCTGAAAAAATGCTGAACATCTCCGCAGCGCAGGTTGTCGGGAAAAACCATCTTCGCCTGCTGAAGGGCCGCTATCTGAAGATGGCTGAAAAAATCATTCGGGAATTTAAGGGAATTCACAATGATTTTATTGAATTGCCGCTGAGGGTCGCCGTTGATGGCCGGCCCCGGAGCTTCATGCTCCACATCAGTTCGCTGCGGGATGACAGCGGGTGTCATATCGGAATCGTCGTGGTGTTTGATGATCTGACCGAACTTGAAAAAGCCCAGCGGACAGCCGCCTGGCGGGAAGTGGCAAGGCGCATCGCCCATGAAGTCAAAAATCCGCTGACGCCCATCACCCTTTCCGCCCAGCGCCTGAAACGCAGATATTCCCGGCAGATCCGCGAGGCGGTATTTGACGAATGCACGCAGATGATCATCGATCATGTGGATATCATCCGGAATCTTGTCAATGAATTTTCAGCCTTTGCCCGGTTCCCTTCGGCAAACCCGAAACCCGGGGAGATACTGCCCATCATTGAAGAAACCGTTGCACTCTATCGCGAAGGACATGCGGACGTTCGCTTTGAGATCAGAAAAACAGGAAATATTCCCGTAATCAATCTGGACCGCCAGCAGATCAAACGGGCCATGATCAACCTTGTCGACAATGCCGTTGCCGCCATTCACTCGCAAGGGGAAATCACCATTAACCTTTCCCATGACGCGGCGCACAAATGGGTCCGGGTAGAGGTTGCGGATACCGGTGACGGCATTTCCGATGAAGACAAGACGCGGCTTTTCGAGCCGGATTTTTCCACCAAGGTCACCGGCATGGGACTCGGGCTGGCCATTGTCAACTCCATTGTCATGGATCATCATGGAACGATTCGCGCTGAGGACAACCAGCCGAAAGGCGCCAGATTTATTTTCGAACTGCCGGCATGAGGATCGCTGTCGGGAAAGTGGCGGGCGTGGAAATCGCAGCTTGTCCAATCCGCGTCGCTTCCCGGCCTCGGCCGCAATATTTGAGTTGTTAATTGAAAGGACATCCAATGTATCCATCCGTAATGATCGTCGATGACGAACCATCCATCCTGCAATCCCTGAGCGGGATTCTCTCTGACGAGGGGTTTGAAATTTTCACCGCTTCAAACGGTTACGAAGCCCTCAAGCGCATCGAGCAGGAAGCCCCGGATCTGGTGCTGCTGGACATCTGGATGCCGGGCCTGGACGGCATTGAAACCTTGAAGGAAATCAAAAAAAGCAACCCGGTGATTCAGGTCATCATCATCACCGGCCACGGTACCATCGAAACCGCTGTCAGCGCCACCAAACTGGGGGCGTTTGACCTGATTGAAAAACCGCTTTCCATTGACAAGGTGATTGTGGCCATCAACCGGGCGCTCAACTACCGGAGGCTGGAAGAAGAAAACAAATATCTTCGAAAAAAAACCATTGAAAAAAATTCCATTACCGGGAGCAGTCCGGCGACCCTTGCCCTGAAAAAGCAGATCGCTGTGGCCGGACCCACCGATGCCTGGATACTGATTACGGGTGAAAACGGATGCGGCAAGGAACTGGTCGCACGGACCATCCACCAGCTCAGCAGCCGCAGCCATGAGCCTTTGGTGGATGTCAACTGTGCGACCATTCCCGATGAGCTGATTGAAAGCGAGCTGTTCGGTCATGAAAAAGGGGCGTTTCCCGGAGCCGCCCTTAAAAAAAGGGGGAAATTCGAGCTGGCCGGCAAGGGAACCCTTTTTCTGGATGAAATCGGGGATATGAGTCTAAAGTCGCAAGGGAAAATGCTGCGGGTTCTTCAGGAGAAAAAATTTCACCGCATCGGAGGCGGACGGACACTGGAAATGGATGTTCGGATCATTGCCGCCACCAACAAGGATATCGAGGTGGAAATCGCCAGAGGGTCATTTCGGGAAGACTTGTATTTCCGGCTCAATGTCATTCCCATCGGAGTGCCGCCGCTGCGGCAGCGGGTTGAGGACATCCCGCTGCTGGCGGAGATGTTTCTCGGGGAATTCGCCCGGCAGAATCACTGCGCCGGAAAAACACTGACCCCCGCGGCCCTTGACCTGCTTTGCGCCTATTCATGGCCCGGAAATGTCCGGGAGCTGAAAAACCTGCTTGAACGGCTGTCCATCATGGTGGATGGAAAAATGATCCATGAAAGCGACATCCCGTCTCCCATCAATTCGGGCGATAAAAATGAAAAATCCGTTCTGCCCGAGTCCCCTTTGTTTTCAATCACCCGGCTGAAGGATGCGCAAAAAGCCTTTGAAGACGAATTCATCCGGCGAAAGCTCAAACAGAACAATCAGGACATCGCCGCAACCGCCAGGGCCATCGGCACGGGGCAGGGTCACATCCGGAATTTCCTGAAACAGGCGGAAAACAATAACCAATAGAGGTGTTGCGGGCCTGGGAACCCGCAACGCCGGATGGTTACACGGATGCAAACGGATTGAAGCGTTTTTCCCTGCCGATGGTGGTTTCCGGTCCGTGTCCGGTATAGACAACCACCTGATCCCCCAGGGGATAGAGCTTGTTTTTAATGCTGGATATCAGGGTGTCGAAATTCCCTCCGGGAAAATCAGTCCGGCCGATGGAGCCGGCAAAAAGCGTATCCCCGACAAACACCGCATTGTCCGTAAAAAGCGAGATGCCGCCGGGGGTATGCCCCGGCGTATGAAGAACCGTCAGGGTAATTTCCCCGAATTGAAGGGTATCCCCGTCATGAACCGTTTGGTCCGGGGGAGGGGAATTTTCCGCGGAAAGCCCGAATGCGGCGGCGGTTTCGGAAAGGACTTCCAGCATGGGCTGATCGAGGGCGTGGATCACGAGCTTTGCACCGGTTGCTTCCCTGAGCTTCCGGTTTGCGCCGACATGATCGAAATGGCCGTGCGTGTTGATGATATATTCAACCGTCAGCTTCTGCTCCGCAAGTTTCATCAGGATTCGGCCCGATTCGGCGCCGGGGTCGATGACAGCGGCCTTTCGGGTCTTTTCACAGCCCAATATAAAACAATTTGCCATAATCGGCCCAACGGCCAGGGATTGAAGAATCAAGTAAGGCTCCTAATAAATGGGTGATGGGTAACGGTTTATCTGCTTTTCAAAAGCGCGGGTTTCGGAAAATTCTCAAACACCTTTTTGGAACGGCAGATGTCTTCATCGGTCATTTCATAATTGACCAGCTCGCCGGAAAAGTATTTTTCATAAGCGCCGAAATCCAGCAGTCCATGGCCGCTCCAGTTGACCAGGATCACTTTTTCCTTGCCTTCCAGCTTGGCTTTCCGGGCTTCTTCGATCACACAGGCAAGGGCATGCGTGGTTTCAGGCGCAGGAATGATTCCTTCCGTCCTGGCGACGGCGATGCCCGCGTCATAGGCCTGGATCTGCTGAACCGACCGCGGCGTGATGATCCCTTCAACCGCAAGCTGGCTGACGGTCGGCGCCATGCCGTGATACCGAAGCCCCCCGGCGTGAAACGGCGGCGGAATAAAGGCATGCCCCAGGCTGTGCATGGCCAGAAGCGGCGTATAGCGCGACGTGTCCCCGTGGTCATAGACAAATGGCGCCCGCGTCAGGGTGGGGCAGGCGGCCGGTTCAACCGGATAGATTTCAATATGTTTCCCGTTGATTTTATCCAGAACAAAGGGAAAGGCAAGACCGGCGAAATTGCTGCCCCCGCCGGCGCAGCCGATAATGATGTCGGGGTATTCATTGATTTTTTTGAGCTGTTTTTTGGCTTCAAGGCCGATGATGGTCTGATGCAGCATGACGTGGTTCAGAACGCTTCCCAGGGAATAGCGGGTTTTGCCGCTCGTGTCGCTGACCGCGGCCTCGATGGCTTCGCTGATCGCAATCCCGAGGCTTCCCGGGGTGTCGGGATCCTTTTCCAGCGCATCCCGGCCGGCCCGGGTTTCCATGCTGGGGCTGGCCACGCACTTTCCGCCCCAGGTTTCCATCATGGCTTTGCGGTACGGCTTCTGGTCGAAGCTGACCCTGACCATGAACACCTTGCATTCCAGCCCGAACTGGGAGCAGGCAAAGGACAGGGCGCTCCCCCATTGCCCGGCGCCGGTTTCGGTGGTCATTTTTTCAATGCCGAAAATTTTATTGTAATAGGCCTGGGGAACGGCGGTATTGGGTTTGTGGCTTCCCGGCGGGCTGACGCTTTCATTCTTGAAATAGATCCGCGCCGGGGTATCCAGGGCTTTTTCCAGCGAGAGCGCCCTGACCAGCGGGGACGGGCGCCAGATGCGGTAAACATCCAGGACCGGCTCGGGGATGTCGATCCATCGCTCCGTGCTGACCTCCTGTTCGATCAGGTTCATTGGAAAGACCGGTGCCAGCGCTTCCGGCCCGATGGGGTTTCCATCCGGGCCGAGCGGCGGATTCATTTTGATGTCCGCAAGTATGTTGTACCACTGGCGCGGCATTTCATCCTCGGTTAACAGTATTTTCCTGTCATTCATGAATTACTCCTTTTTCCTGTCGTTCATATTTCGGATTACTGGCGAATCAGGGTTCTTCTGGGTTTTTTCGGTGCGGGGCCTCCGGTTTCCGTCTGAACGGAACCTGCATCATCCTGCGGTGCGTCCGGTTCCATGGAAAAGCCCGGAAACGCTTCATCTTCCCCCTCAAGATCGGAATCCTGGCCGGAAAGTTCGGGTTCAGGCTCGGGTTCGGGCAGGTCCGGAATGAATGCACAGCTTTCATGGCCTGCAATGGAAATGTCCTCTGTTTCCATTGCCAGGCGGATGCTGTCCAGGATGCCGTTCACAAAAGCGCCGGATTCTTCGGTACCGAATTTTTTTCCCAGATCGATGGCCTCGTTGATGGATACCTTGCAGGGAATGTCTTTGCGGCACAGCATTTCAAAAACAGCCACCCGCATAATATTCCGGTCAACGCCGGACATCCGGCTGATTTTCCAGTTATTCGAAAACCGCTCGATGAGGGCGTCGATTTCAGCCCTGGCGGATGAAACCCCGCGGACGAGATTCAAAAAAAACGGACGAAGCTGAGCCGTCGGCAGAAAATTTTCGCAGAAAAGGGATAATTTCTCTTCAGCAAAACGCTCGTTCATGTCCATGAAAAAAAGCGCCTGAACGGCAAGCTCCCGCGATTTGCGACGATTTCCCATAGGTTATGCCTGGTCGATATCCTGGATCAAATTCGCCATTTCAATGGCTGAGACCGCAGCATGCCATCCCTTGTTTCCGGCCTTGGTGCCGGCGCGTTCTATGGCCTGTTCAATGGTATCGGTCGTGACGATTCCGAAAATCACGGGAATTTCAAATTCAAGGCTCACCATGGCAATGCCTTTGGTAACTTCGGCGCTGACATATTCAAAATGCGGCGTTGCCCCGCGTATGACGGCCCCAAGACAGACGACGGCATGGTATTTTCCTTTTTTCGCCATTTTTTTTGCAACAAGCGGAATTTCAAAAGCGCCCGGCACTTTGACGATATCAATGTTCTCGGCTGCGGCGCCTGAACGGATCAGGGCATCCACAGCCCCTCCCGTCAGCCTGTCGGTAATAAAATCATTGAATCGGCTGACCACGATGGCGAATTTTTTGCCTTCGGCTAGCAGCCTTGCTTCGATAATGTTCGGCATGAAGAAAGTCCTCCGGGAAAAAGATGTTTTTGGGTATTATTGTCCGCATCCGATGGCGGGTGCTTACGGGTTCTTATCGACATGCAGCAGATGCCCCATCTTGGTTTGTTTGCATTCCAGGTAGCACCGGTTGAATTCATTCGGTTCAATTTCAATGGGGATCTGTTCCGTAATTCTCAGGCCATATCCGTCAAGGCCGATGATTTTTTTGGGATTGTTGGTGAGAAGCCGCATTTTCTTTACGCCGAGATCCACCAGCACCTGGGCCCCGATGCCGTAATTTCGCATATCCGCCTGAAAGCCGAGTTCAAGATTGGCCTCAACCGTATCCATCCCCTGATCCTGCAGCACGTAAGCCTTGATTTTGTTGACCAGACCAATCCCCCTGCCTTCCTGCCGCATATACAGCAGAATGCCGGCGCCTTCCTTTTCCATCATTTCCATGGCCTTATGCAACTGATCCCCGCAGTCGCAGCGCAGGGAGCCGAACACGTCACCGGTCAGGCATTCGGAGTGAACCCGGACCAGAATCGGCTTGTCGGGAAAGATTTCTCCCTTGACCATCGCGACATGTATCAGGTCATCGACGTCGTTTTCATAAACGATCACCTTGAATTCACCGGCAAAGGCCGTGGGAATGACGGCTTCCGCGGAACGGCGGACAAAGGATTCCTTCCGCATCCGGTATTCGATGAGGTCTGCGATGCTGCAGATGCCGATGCCGTGCTCCTGGCTGAATATTTCAAGGGAAGGCATTCTGGACATGGAGCCGTCTTCATCCATGATTTCACAGATGACGCCTGCCGGCTTCAAACCGGCCAGTCTGGCCAGGTCCACAGAGCCTTCGGTCTGTCCGGCCCGGACCATCACCCCGCCTTTTCTGGCCCGCAGCGGAAAAATGTGGCCCGGCCTGGCCAGATCGCCGGGCTTGGCGTCATCCGCAATGGCGGTCAGGATGGTGGTGGCGCGGTCCGCCGCGGAAATGCCGGTCGTCACGCCGCGCCGCGCTTCGATGGACACGGTGAATCCCGTATGGAACTGAGAGGTGTTGTCCTTGACCATCATCGGCAGATTCAGGCTGTCCAGCTTTTCTCCCGTCATGGACAGGCAGATCAGCCCCCTGCCGTACCTGGCCATAAAATTGATGATCTCCGGGGTCGCCTTTTCGGCCGCGATGGTCAGATCGCCTTCGTTTTCCCGGTCCTCATCGTCCACCAGAATCACCATTTTCCCGGCTTTTATGTCTTCAATCGCTTGTTCTATTGATATCAGTGGCATTTCGTAAACTTATTCTCCTTGAATTGTGTCTTTATGGACTTGGCATACGCCAAATGCCCATGCGTGAATCGTTGCAAGTGATAGGCTTGCGGTCATGGTTATAAAAATCCGGACTTGGCCAGAAACTGCATATCCAGACCCGCGGCGGTTTCCGGTGCCCGAGGCTCGCGATGCGGCATCAAAAAACGCTCCACATATTTTCCGATCATGTCGGTTTCAATGTTCACCGGAGCGCCGGCAGCCTTGACCCCGATGGTGGTGAGTCCGGCGGTGTGGGGAATGATGCTGACCTCAAAATATCCGGTTGAACACCGGTTGATGGTCAGGCTGATGCCGTCCACGGCAACAGAGCCTTTTTGTATCATATGCCGGGAGAGCGATTCCGGAACCTTGACGGCGATGATCACGGCATTTCCGGCGGTTTTTTTCCAGTCGATGGTTCCCACCCCATCGATATGGCCGGAAACCAGATGGCCGTCCAGGCGGTCTGAAAGCCGAAGCGCACGCTCCAGGTTAACCCGCTCATTGATTTTGGAATTGCCGAAGGTCGTCCTGTCCAGGGTTTCCGGAGATACATCCGCAACGAAACGGCGTCCGCAGATTTCCACCGCGGTCAGGCAGGCGCCGTTGACGGCAATGCTGTCGCCGGTCCGGCTTTGCAGCAGATCAAAGTCGGCGGTCACGGTAAGGCGTCTGCCCTTTCCCGATGGCTGAATCCCTGAAATGGTCCCCGGCCCTTCAATAATACCCGTAAACATATCGATTCCCGTAAGCGGTCATGGAATTAACACCGCCCCAAAGCTGAAAAATTATTTAAGGTATCCTTCGATGAGGATATCCTTTTCAAACCGCCGGACCGAAACAGCATTTACAGGGATACAATCCTTCATGAATTCCGGCCCCGGCCCCTTGCAGATGGGCATGCCGTCGTCACCGCCAGTAATCTTCGGGGCGTAAAAAAAGAGAACCTTGTCAACAATGCCGGCGGCAAGGGAAGCGGCGATCACCCGGCTGCCGCCTTCAATGAAAATGCTGGTCACCCCCATATCGCCCAGGCTGTCCATCAGTGCATTCAGGTCAATCCGCCCGTTTTGAAGCGGGGATTCCAGTATCCGGACGTTTGGGTTCACGGCCAGGGCATTTCGCCGCGCCGTATCGGCCGGTCCCGTAAAAATCAGGGTTTTGGCGTCGGACTCTGAGTGCAGCACGCAGGAATCATCCGGAATACTCAAGCGGGTGTCCAGAACAACCCTCAGGGGATCTCTGGGCTTTCTGCCATCCGGAGAGGCAGGGATCCGGGCCGTCAACCGGGGGTTGTCTGTTTTTACGGTGCCGGCGCCCACCAGGATGGCGTCGTATGCATGCCTCAGGCTGTGAACATAGGCTCTGGAGTCCTCCCCCGTTATCCATCTGGAGTCTCCGGTTCGTGTGGCCAGTCTGCCGTCGAGCGTGGCGGCGCATTTCAGGGTGACAAAAGGTCTGCGGGAAGTGACGTATTTGATGAATGCTTCGTTTAGGCGTCTTGCCGCTTCTTCGCACACACCCACCGTAATCTTGACGCCCTGTGAAGCCAGATAGGCATTGCCGCCCCCTTTGACCCCGGGATTGGGGTCCGGCATGGCTGCCACGACATGAGAAATTCCCGCATCCAGGATTTTCCGGGTGCAGGGCGGGGTCCGTCCGACATGGTTGCAGGGTTCAAGGGTCACAAAGAGGGTTGCTCCCCTTGCGGCCGGTCCCGCGGCGTCAATGGCATGGACTTCGGCGTGGGGACCGCCGGCCGCGTGATGGTAGCCCCGTCCGATGACGCTTCCCCCGGGGTCGACAACGACGGCGCCCACCATCGGGTTGGGGGAGGTGTATCCCGCCCCTTTTGCTGCCAGTTCAAGGGCGATTCGCATGTATGCGCCAAGGTCCTTCACGGCCGGTTATTTTCCAGCATCAGCTTGAGTTCCTGCACAAAATCATTCACGTCTTTGAATTCCCTGTAGACAGAGGCAAACCGGACATAGGCGATTTCGTCCAGGTCATGCAGCCGGTTGATCACCCGCTCTCCCACGACCGATGATGAAATCTCCTTCTTGCCGGTTTCACGAAGCTCCTGTTCCAGTTCGTCCAGAAAATCCTCGATGCTGTTCATGCTGATATTGCGTTTTTCACAGGCCTTGGTAATGCCGCTTCTGATTTTATCCCGGTTGAATTCTTCGCGGCGGCCGTCTTTTTTGATGATCATCAGCGGAATTTCTTCAATCCGCTCATAGGTCGTAAAGCGCCGGTTGCAGGCCAGGCATTCTCTTCGCCGCCGTATCACGTATCCTTCCTTGCTCAGCCTGGAGTCGATGACTTTATTTTCCGTATCAGCGCAAAACGGACATTTCATTGCTGCAATTTCCTAAGGTATGTGACAGGTGACTTTTTCTGCAATGCATGTAAATACAGGCCCCCCGACGGTTTTACAGCGTCTGGACGACCTCGATGCCGGCCTCGCCGAGCATCGTCAGCGACAGCTCGTCCGCGTAGCCTTCCTGATAGTATATCCGGCGGATTCCGGCATTGATGATCATCTTGGTACAGATGGCGCAGGGAAGATTCGTACAGTACAGCATGGAATCCTTGATGGAAAATCCGTGATAGGCTGCCTGAATGATGGCGTTTTGCTCCGCATGGATTCCCCGGCACAGTTCATGCCGCTGGCCCGAGGCCACCCTGAGCTTTTCCCTGAGGCATCCGATATCCAGGCAGTGGGCCAATCCCGATGGCGACCCGTTGTATCCGGTTGCGAGAATGCGCTTGTCCTTGACGATAACCGCACCCACGGAACGCCTCAGACATGTGGAGCGGCTGGCGACCAGCCTGGCGATATCCATGAAATAGGTCTCCCATGAAGGCCGGCAGGCGCCGGCTTTGGCATCAACATCAATTTTTGGATCCCGGCTCGCCCTTTCCAGCACGTTTTCGCCTTCCTCCCTGTCCCCCCATCATTCCAGCGGGGAATTTTTGCGTTGTCTATTCCAAAACCATCACTTCCGGTAAATTGGAAATGCCCGGCAAAGTTCATGAACTTCCCGCCTTGTCTTTGCGATGCAGGTTTCCGTATCCGGATTTTTCAGCACCGCCACGATCATGTCCGCAATCATTGTCATTTCCGGGGTCCTCATGCCCCGGGTGGTCACAGCGGGGGTTCCGATGCGAATGCCGCTGGTCACCTGCGGACTTCGGGTTTCAAACGGAATCGAATTCTTGTTGACCGTGATTCCGGATCGTCCCAGCGCCATTTCCGCATCCTTGCCGGTAATATCCAGGCTGGTCAAATCCACCAGCATCATGTGGTTGTCCGTGCCGTCCGATACCAGCTTGACACCGTGCGCCATAAGGCATGCGGAAAGGGTTTGGGCATTGTTCAGGACGTCCTGCTGATACGTCTTGAATTCATCGGTCAGCGCCAGCTTGAAGGCAACGGCTTTTGCGGCAATGACATGCATGAGCGGGCCGCCCTGAATGCCGGGAAAAACCTGGCGGTTCAGTTTGTCGCCGCAGGGGGCTGCAGAGATGATCAAGCCGCCGCGGGGGCCCCTCAGGGTCTTGTGGGTCGTTGAGGTAACGACATCGGCATGGGGGATCGGAGATGGATGCAGGCCTGCCGCGACAAGGCCTGCGATATGGGCCATGTCCACCATCAAATGGGCACCGACAGATCTGGCAATCCGGGCGAAAGTTTCAAAATCAAGGGTCCTGGCATAGGCGCTGGCGCCGGCGACAATCATGTCGGGCTTGTTTTTTTTGGCGATATCTTCAACTGCGTCATAGTCGATGCATCCGGTGCGGGGATCCACCCCGTAGTGAGCCGTCTTGTAAAGCCGGCCGGAGAAACTGACCGGGCTTCCGTGCGTCAAATGTCCGCCATGGGACAGATTCATGCCCAGAATGGTGTCTCCGGGGCTGAGAAATGCAAAATAGACGGCCATGTTGGCCTGGGACCCCGAGTGGGGCTGTACATTGGCGTATGTGGAATGAAAGAGCTGGTTGGCCCTTTCGATAGCCAGGCTTTCCACCACATCAACCCACTGGCATCCGCCGTAATAGCGCCTGCCGGGATACCCTTCTGCATATTTGTTGGTCAGTACGCTTCCCTGGGCGTCCATGACAGCCTGGCTGGCGATATTTTCCGAAGCGATCAGCTCCAGCGTATTTTCCTGTCTTTCCTGCTCCTTTGCAATCACCCTGGCAATATCCGGGTCAATGCGTTCGATGGGGGATAAACTCAACGGATACCTCTGAACGGTTTATGGGTGATCGGCAACAGCAGGCGCATCCTTTGGAACAAGGCAGCCCATGCCCTCGAATTTATCGATCCGCCGCTGGTGCCTTCCGCCTTCAAATGGCGTTTGAAGCCATGCGGTAACGATTTCCCTTGCCAGTACATCCCCGATGACCCTTCCTCCCATGACCAGGATGTTGGCGTTGTTGTGGCGCCTGCTCATGATGGCGGAGAACAGGTCGTTGCAGAGGGCTGCGCGGACATGCTGAAATTTGTTGGCCACCATGGACATTCCCAGTCCGGTCCCGCACAGCAGAATGCCGCGGGAATACGAGCCTGCGGAAACAGCGCCGGCCACCTGAAATCCAAAATCCGGGTAATCGGCCGCCTCGGAGCTGTGCGCGCCGACATCCCGGATTTCAATATCTTTTTCTTTTATAAGCGCTTTCAGGTACTCCTTCAGGCCATAGGCCGCATGATCGCTGCCCATGATGATGGGCGCCTTGTTTTCTTCCATTAGCGTCTTCCTGAAAAAAGAGAAATTAACGGTATCTCCGGATTTTTTATTGAAATATTCCAGAATCCATTTACAATAAATAATATAAAACCGTCAAAAAAACAATAATATCTCTTTCATGTCATCCGATCTTGACCCGATCTTGACCCGATCTTGACCCGATCTTGACCCGATCTTGACTGGGCCGCCGCTTTTATAGTCTTTGCGCGGACGATTTTGCCGAGGGAAGGGGGAGGGGATGTTCATTCTCATCGACCAGGAAAAACCATGTCCAAAAAAAGCGGCAAATCGGTAAGTTTTGATGCAATGATAAAATTTTTCATGATCCGCTTTGAAATCCCCACCCGGCAGGATATTCAAAGAATTGTGAACCGGCTGGACCAACTGGAGAAGACCATCAAAAAAAATGCCGTTTGCGGAAAAAACAAACGGAACGGAAAAGGCGCCGGCGTCAACACCCGGCCCGCCGGTTCCGGCCAGACGGCAAACGCATCAGAGGTTATTCTGAATGCCGTCAAGGGCTCCATCCAGGGGCTGGACTTTGCCGCAATATCTGAAATCACGCACTTTGAAGAAAAAAAAATCCGCAATGTCCTGCACCGGCTTCATAAAACCGGCAAGATCCAGCGAAAACGAAGGGGTCTGTATGTTGCCGGCTGATCCAGTTTAAAACTGACATGTTTCCTGCAGTACCTATGCCAATCTTTGTCCTCGGGGATTTTACGCCGACAAAATGCCATAATTAGAATTGCTGTATTTTATTCAGTTTGTTTGACTTCTCTGTTTACTTCTCATACATTTATAGTCCCAGCGAGAAATGCAGTTACGAAGGCAAATTTCACATCACCCCGCTTCAAGTAAATGACAAGAATCTTTTCCTTTGTTTAAGAACAAAGTTGGAGTCCTGTGATGAGTCAAATCACTTTTGTATCTCAATACCGAGATCAATCTTTGTTGGTACGCTCTGTTGCCGATGAGATGGATATCGAAGTGGAAATCGTCGAAGGGATTATGGGGGAAAACGGCTGGGTGGTTGAGCCGAACCCGTCAAATGCCAAATCCGGCCATTTGTCTGGGGAAGTTCTAGTCAGCCGTGGGGGAACGGCCTATTATTTGGCCCGCAGGCTTAACCGTCCAGTGGTAACCGCCAATACAGGACTTTATGATATTATCGAGAGCTGTAAGCAAGCCAAAAAGATTAGCTCGGATATCGTCATTACCACGTTTACTCCCTTGGTCGGATTGGAACTGGTTGAAGATGTTCTAGAAATCACCCTTACGGAATTTATCATCAAGGATATACCAGGACTTGAAATACAAATCGCTTCACTGTCAAAAGAAGGTAATTATTGTGTCGTCGGCGGTGGTGCGACCATTCTTTATGCAAATAAATATAAGGTTCCCAGTGTGTTTTTGCATACCAGCCGCAATACTATTCGCGAGGCATTGCTTCGCGCGGAGGAACTTGCGCGGCTTCATTATGAAGAAAAACGGCGATCCAGCAGACTTAAGGCAATTCTGGATTGTGCCCATGAAGGAATCGTTGCCGTTGATGAGAACGGGAGGATTGATATCTTTAATGATGCCGCTGAGAAGATTCTCGGTATCCACGTGCGGGAAGCCATCGGGCGCAATATCCAAGAAGTGATCCCCGGTACCCGGATGCTCGAGGTGGTCAGTAGCGGACAGCCCCATATCAATGAGTTTCAGGATGTCGGAGAAGTGAGGGTAGTTACCAGCAGGGTTCCAATTAACGACGGCCGTCGGGTGGTCGGCGCTGTGGCCACGTTTCAGGAAGCCGCTTCCATTGTCCAGATAGAGCATCGTATACGTAAGGAAAAAACGGAACAAAAATTTCGATCCCGACGGACACTAGAAGATATTTTAGGTCAATCCTCCCTGATCAAGCAAAAAAAAGATATTGCCGGAAAATTCGCGGCATCTGATTTGACGATTTTTATCAATGGCCCTTCGGGTACGGGAAAAGAACTCTTTGCTCAGGGGATTCACCACGCGAGCAAACGAACATCGGGTCCGTTCGTTGCCATAAACTGCGGGGCGCTACCCCAGTCGCTTTTAGAAAGTGAATTGTTTGGGTATGCGGAAGGAGCTTTTACTGGGGCCAAACGAAAGGGTAAGGCCGGGCTGTTTGAAATGGCTCATGAAGGTACTGTTTTTCTGGATGAAATCGATGCCCTGTCCATTGAAATGCAAGGCCGTCTCTTGCGGGTGCTTCAGGAAAGGGAGGTTTTGCGGATCGGGGCTGAAGGTATTATTCCCGTGGATATCCGGGTCATCGCCGCTTCCAACAAACCTGCGCGAAAATTACTGGAAACCGACCTTATCCGGGAAGATCTTTTTTATCGATTGAATGTGCTATTCTTGGAAGTGCCGTCCCTCAGCATGCACAAGGAAGACATCCCATTGTTGTGCAAGGAGTTTTTGCCCGTGGAAAAACGAACTAGGGCCGCTCCGCTGCTGAAGGACATGATGCCCAGTTTGATAAAACATCCCTGGCCGGGAAATGTACGGGAATTATTGAATTTCACCCAAAGGCTATCCTTCTTTCTAGATGATTTCAAGGTCGGGGCCAGTGGTGTTGAGCTATTAAAAAATATAGCTCCCGACATTGTTGAAAAAGTCGATGAAAAATTAACCGGCTGTCTTTTGCGCGATCAGATAGCGAAGCAAGAGGAGGTTTTGATAGGCAACGTTTTAAATCAAAGTACGAGCCTGGCCGAGGCGGCAGTCCTGCTAGGAATCGGCAAAACGACCTTGTGGCGCAAAATTCAAAGAATCCGCAACCGCCAATAAAATATTTTCTTTTTGTATTAAAGGGCTGTTTCATAATCGGAACAATAATTCCGATTATGAAACAGCCCTTTTTGTTTTGTTGAAATAAATCATCATAATTTCAGCTTATTACGATTTTCAAATTAATGGCACATATTTTGCTGATTCTCAATAAATTGTCTAACTTGACCCGATGCTTCTATCCATGGTCCGTGATGGTTTTCCACGGATTGGTAACTGGATAACCATGGGAAAAGTATTCCGGTTTACATCAATTTATATCGCAAAGGAGGGGAAAATGTCTCAATCTTTGGTAAACACCGAAATTGAAATTTTTTCGGAAAAGATGACGAAATTCAGATGGATTGTATTGGGATTCATCTTTCTGATTTATACGATCGCCACTGCCGACCGCGCTAACATCGGCATTGCGATTCCCTTTATCCGGAAAGAGTTCCCGATGAGCAACACCGAGGCTGGAGCGCTGATGAGTCTGTTTTTTGCAGGCTATGTCATGGCGATGATTCCGGGAGGATTCCTTTGTGCAAGGCTGGGTGTGAGCAGGGTGTTTTCGATTTTTATGGTATTGACATCCGTGTTTACCGGTTTGGTTGGATTCGGAGGTTCGATCCTGCAACTGAAAGTCTTTCGTCTGGGGGTGGGACTATCGGAAGGACCCATGGCTGTCGGGATGCCCACGACCATCAACAACTGGTTTCCAGCCAGAGAAAAGGGATTTGCCACCGGCACCTTTATTGCTGCGTCCAAGTTCGGCCCGCTGATTGTGCCGCCGCTATGCGGTCTGATCGTCAGTTATTGGGGGTGGCGTGAGATATTCTGGTCGTTTGCCATTCCAGGTATTGTATTATCCGTGGTTTGGTACTTTTTGGTGAAAGATCAGCCTTGCGACAGCCGGTTTTGTTCACCGGCTGAAGCCGAGTATATCAGAACCGACAAAATGGTTGTCCAAAAACAAACCAAGGAACCTAAGCCATACAAACTCTGGTGGCTGGATAAAATAATCCGTGCTCAAAAAATTGATCCGATCGACACCACGGCCAAGCTGTTTCGCTCCTGGAATATGATCGGCAGTGCGATGGGTTATTTCTTTATGGTAGCCATCACCACCACCATGATGTCATGGATTCCCACCTACCTGATTACAATCAAAAAGTATGAGATCATGAAGATGGCTTTTGCTTCAGCGGCACCCTTTGCCGGGGCCGTGATCGGCAACATGGTGGGCGGCTGGATTTCCGACAATATTTTAGCCAAGCGACGCAAACCGATGATGATGGTTACCGCGCTGACAACTTGCGGCATGATGTATTCACTGATTTATTCACCCCAAGATCCGTTTTTACTGGGCGGCCTCTTGTTCCTACTGGGCGGCTTGCTGGCCCTGGGATTCTCGGGTTTTGTGGTTTATCCCATGGGACTGGTGACCAAAGAAAAATTTCCCATCGCAACCGCCATTACCAATGTCGGCGGTCAGCTTGGCGGATTCTGCGCGCCGCTGGCGGTCGGAATGATTTTGGATAAGTACAACTGGGACGTGGTATTCGCCACTTTTGCCGCTGGTTGTCTATGTTGCTTCCTGTTGGTCTTGACGATCATTGAACCTGTTGATGATCCTGTGGTGCGTCAATCATGAAAGCAGCCCAGCTGAAACGGTATTTTCAATAAAAAAGGAGTAACTTTCATGGGATTAAGCCTTACCAAAAAGATTCTCGGCAGTCATATATTGGAAGGAAACATGGCCGGGAATGAACAGACTACCATAAAAGTCGATCAAACCTTAAGTCATGATTTAACGGGGATTATGGCCGCTCTCATCCTGGAAAGCGTTCAGGCGGACAAGGTCAGTACGGAAACATCGGTTTTTTATTGCGACCATAATATCCTGGCCACTTCGTCTGAAAATTCAGACGATCATGTGTATCTTAAGACGGCAGCCCAAAGGTTCGGCCTCTATTATTCAAAACCGGGAAACGGGATCTGTCATTTTTTACACTGCCAAAGGTTTGCAAAGCCGGGAAAAATTATGCTGGGTGCTGACAGCCATACCCCTACCTCAGGGGCATTAGGCATGCTGGCCATCGGCAGCGGAGGCCTCAGTGTCGCCAAATGCATGGTGGGAGAAGGGTTTAATCTGACGACCCCGAAGATAATGAACATCAAAATGACGGGAACGCTTCAACCGGGGGTTACGGCAAAAGATATTGCTCTGGAGATATTAAGGCTTTTATCTGTCAAAGGCGGGATCGGCTACATTGTCGAATACACCGGTGAGGGGATCAACTGCCTTTCCATACCCCAAAGGGCAACCATCGCCAACATGAGCATTGAAATCGGAGCGACCACAGGGATCTTTCCCAGCGATCAGGTTACTCATGATTTCCTGAAGGCACAAGGTCGTGAGCAGGATTGGGTGGAGTTATTACCGGATGTGGATGCTGGATATGATAAAGTGGTTGAAATCAATCTGGATGAACTTGAACCGTTGATTGCCAAACCGCACATGCCGGATTTAGTGGTAAAGGCAAGAGACGTCGGGGATATCAGGCCGAATTCAGTGTTCATCGGCAGTTGTACCAATGCGTCTTATTCCGATATTGCTAAGGCAGCAGGAATATTAAAGGGCAGGAAGGTCCACAAGGATATCGATTTGACAATTGCCGCAGGCTCAAGACAGGTATTGGAACACCTGATTCAAGACGGCATTTTGGCGGACCTGGTGAAATCAGGGGCAAGAATTCTGGAATGCGCTTGCGGGCCCTGCATCGGGATGGGGCAAGTGCCATCCGCCAAGGGAGTTTCGGTGAGGACTTCAAACCGTAATTTCAGGGGCAGAAGTGGCTCAAATGATGCCTTTATTTATTTGGCCAGCCCGGAGACAGCCGCGGCAACCGCGATCACCGGAAAAATTACCGATCCAAGGGACGTTTTTGATGTTTCTTGTTTGAAGAATTGCATCGAACCAGCCGATTATAACATAGATGACAGTATGATTATTTCTCCGGCTGACGTGAAAAATCATAAAAAAATAGAAATCATTCGGGGGGAAAACATTGCGCCCCTGCCGGAAAAGCACCCTTTAAGCGACGCCATAGAGGCAATGGTGGTTATTAAATTAGGGGATAACATCACAACCGATGACATCATTCCGGCCGGTACGGAAATCTTGAAATACATTGCCAACATCCCCAAATTTGCCGAATATACCTTTTGCTATACCGATGAGACCTTTGTTGAAAGGGCCAGGAAACTAAAGCATTCGGTCATTATCGGCGGAGAGAATTACGGACAAGGTTCAAGCCGGGAACATGCCGCGTTGCTGCCCATGTTCCTGGGTGTTGAAGTGGTGGTTGCCAAATCTTATGCGAGGATTCATAAAGAAAACCTGATCAATTACGGAATCCTTCCGCTGGTATTCAAAAACAAGGCAGATTACGAGAGCATCGATATGAACGATGTTTTTGCCATTGCTGATGTTCATGAACAAGTTGATCAAGGTGAAATTACGGTAACCGTGATGAATAAAAACTTCGCTTTTAAAACACGATTGGAAGTCTCGGAATTTGATAAAAGGCTGTTAAAAGAAGGCGGTGCCTTAAACTATTTAAGAAACAAACTGAATTTGAAATAAACAATTCGTGAGGTAAGGATGAAACATATTGCGATTATTCCCGGAGACGGGATCGGGGTTGACGTGACACGGGAAGCCGTAAAGGTTCTTAACCGGGCTCAGGAAGTCTACGGCTTTAATTTGGAACTGTCACATTTCGATTGGAGTGCGGACAAGTACCTTAAAGAGGGCATCACCCTGCCGGAAGGCGCCTTGGACATGTTTCGCAAAGAATACGATGCCATTTTTGCTGGGGCTTTTGGAGACCCGCGCGTGCCGGACATGAAGCACGCGGAAGACATTTTGCTGGGCATGCGTTTTGGGCTGGACCTCTATGTAAACTACAGACCTATAAAACTGTTGAATGAACGCCTTACCCCTCTCAAAGGGCGCACGATCAACGATATCAATTTTGTTATTTTCCGTGAAAATACGGAAGGCATGTATGTGAAAATCGGCGGCATATTCAAGAAAAATACTCCTGAGGAAATCGCCATCCAGGAAGACATGAATACCCGCCTTGGCGTGGAGCGCATTATCGTGGCTGCATTTGAACATGCCAAAAAAACCGGACGCAAACGGGTAACCATGGCCGATAAATCAAATGTTTTACGCTATGGGCATGATCTCTGGCAGCGCGCCTTTGCCCAGATCGCCACCCGTTATCCGGATATACAAGCCAACACCCAGTTTGTGGATGCCTTGACCATGTGGATGGTCCTCAAACCCGATCAGTATGAAGTGATTGTGACCAGCAACATGTTCG
>JBBIPX010000005.1:25745-55513 GCA_037442625.1 Desulfobacteraceae bacterium | reverse complement strand
AACTCAAAATCGGGTGGAATAACCATGATTAGGGAACTGAAGCTCTACAACTGGAAAAGCTTTGAAAAAGCCACCTTGTACTTGGATCCTCTGACCATTGTCATCGGAACCAATGCAAGCGGCAAATCGAACATGCTGAATGCCTTACTGTTTTTACAGCGGGTCGCTTCGGGAGTCGGCATTTTTCAGGCGATTAACGGCGATATCAGCCTGCCCGCATTGCGCGGGGGAATGGAGTGTGTCTGCCGCAAACCCAACAAACAGTTTACGATTGAAACGATCGTCGGTGTATCGGACTCCCAGGACTATCGTTATGAACTCACAATCAATCTGAATGGAACAAAAGCCGAGGTTTTCAAAGAAGAACTGACGCTTCTCAGTTATGGTCCGAGCAGTGAAACGCCCAAAGAGCGAAATCTCTATGCGACCAAACAAGAAGAATCAAACAGCCCGGGGATTCCGACCTACTTTTCGACAGGTACTCAAGGTCGAGGGAAACGGTTTGACCTGAATCGATCCCACACCATTTTGAATCAAACCGAGACGATGAACCTTCGTAAAGAAATCCAGGAAGGGGCAAAGCATGTGCTTTCTCAGCTTCAACGGATTTTTGTTTTCGATCCGATTCCCAGTCACATGCGCAACTACACCCCGTTCTCCGACAAAATGCAGGCGGATGGTTCCAATCTTGCCGGTGTCCTTGCCGGCTTGGATGAAGCACGAAAACAGTCTGTGGAAAAAACGCTGACAGCGAATCTTAAACGTTTGCCGGAACGGGATATCAAGCGTGTCTGGACAGAACCGGTCGGTAAATTTCAGACAGATGCCATGCTCTACTGTGAAGAAGGTTGGGAAGATTCTTGTTCCCATACCGTTGATGCCCGGGGCATGTCCGATGGCACCCTGCGCTATCTGGCAATTGTAACCGCCATGCTTACCCGTGAGCCCGGCAGCTTGCTGGTGATCGAAGAAGTGGATAACGGGCTGCATCCTTCCCGGGCATATATTCTGATAGAAATGCTCAAAACACTTGGCAAAGAGCGTGAGATTGACGTGATTGTAACGACGCACAATCCTGCTTTGCTCGATGCCGCAGGAGCGCGCATGGTGCCCTTCATCATTATCGCTCACCGGGATGGCCGCAGTGGCGTCAGCCAACTTACGCAACTTGAAGACCTTCAGCAACTTCCCAAACTGATGGCACAGGGAAGCCTGGGGCGCCTTTCAACGGAAGGCAAAATCGAATCCGCCCTGAAACAGGGGAACGGAAAATGAAAGCGGAAAATATGAGGTAATGAATTGACCAAGAAAAATAAACCGCCTGATCCCCTGACCGACCTGTTGGCCGGCGTCCAGCCGGAGATACTGATCAATCTGATAACAGCAATTGCCCAAAATCGCCCGGATGTGCGCAACGCTTGCTTCGACTATTTGAAAACGCATGTCAAGCTCTCCCCCGAGCAACAAACCCGCTCGGAAGGTGAGATCGTCATGGCGCTCTGGGCGGAGCTGTCACCTGATCTGGAGGAGCTGGACAGTTATGGGGGCCGGGATTACGGGAAGGCAAATCATGTTGCAACACTTTTATACGACATCCAAAAGAAGCTGAATGGCAGAAAGGTAGATAAAAAGATCCGCAGGGAGGTCCTTGAAAAAGTGCTGCCGTTCATCGTCAGCGGCAATGCCGGCTTGGATGATGCGCTCTATGATCTGGCCTATGCCACCTGTTACAGCGACGAGAACTTGAGAGGTTTGGCGCAGGCATTTGAGGCAATGAACAGCGATTGGCCAAGGGATCATGCCAGGCGGATATATCGGAAACTGGGAGATCGGGAGAAATATCTGGAACTGCGCCACCAGAAGCTGGTGTACGGTGGAGATTATCATGATCTGGCAACTTTCTACTGGGACGAAGGAAACCGTTCAAAAGCCCTGTCAGTCGCCGAAGAAGGAATGAATAAGGGTCAGGGGCGAATGGACGAGCTGCGCCTGTTTCTGGCTGACCGAGCCCGTAAAAGCGGCAACCGGGAACAGTACCTGGCCTTGCAGTTTGAACAGGCAACCGACCGTTTGACGCTGGCCAAGTACAACGAATTCAGGAAGATTTGTACCACTGAAGAGTGGAATTCTTATGAGAACAAATTGCTCGAAACCCTGGACCGCACCGGAATATCTGAACGTCTGAATATTTTGATGCACCGCAAGGAATACGAGAAGGCATTGGCGGAGCTGCTCAAGGAAAAAAATGCATATCTGGATTCAAGTGTCTTGATGCGAACAGCCGAACTGTTGGAAAGCCGTTTTCCAGATTCGATTCTTACATACTATCTGTCCAGATTCAACAGGCTAAAGAGCGAAACCGCCCGCAAAGGGTATATCGCACGGGCACAAGTTATGCTTAAAATCCGGCGCATTTTAGTGGATATCTTGAAGGACGAAAATCGCTGGATGAAATTTGCCGAAAAGATCAAGGCGGAAAACCTCCGCCGGCCGGCGTTTCAGGAGGAATTCGCCAGAATCGTCCCTGGATGGCGGGAATTGGGCAAGGAATAGCCTATCCTTTTGATGTCTTGGGCGACGGTTTCTTTTTTGTTTTTGGCGTTATTTTTGGTTTTATGTTTGCCTTTGGCCTTGGACTTTCCGGTTTTGCAGCGATTTTCCTGGGTCGCCTGGAAGTCTTCGGGGGCTCCACGGGGGCAGGCTCCGGGGAATCGGCCACGGCCATCAAGGAGACGCCGAACAATGCGCTGATATCGGACAGGCGGCTGTCGGAGGGCTGGATGATTCTGGAAGATTTTCCGGGCTGTTTGCTCAGCAGCTTTTGGGTTTCCTTTCTGACCACCTGACCGATGAGATCATCCATGTTGACCCCGCGAAGGGTGAAAAACAGCTCCGGGGATGTGTCCAGGCGGGCGCCCGTGCCATACAGAACCGCGGCCACATGCTTGCACATGACCGCCCAGTCCGGGCAGGAACATTCCAGTTTGATTTCATTCGGCGCGGGAAACAGCCCGGCATCTTTGGAAAAAAACAGCTCCTTGAGATCTTCCGGGAATTTGCCTTCAAGCAGCCTCTGGAGGGTTTCCACCTTTCCAAGCGCCTTGTTGATCAGGCGTTTCCAGTTCAACTCTGAAATCGCCTGAATGCGGATGGTGATCTGATAGGGCGTGCTGGCGGTTCCGGCGACGATGCCCCGGATGGTTTCTTTTTCGATCCTCAGATCCAGAACCATGCCGTTCGTCAGATAGGACCGGCCGCGGGGGAGGCGGTTGGCAAAGTCCGAATAGCGTTCCAGGTTCTGATTCCAGGATTTTCCCCACCAGGATCTGGCAAGGGTTCGGCCGGCGACAGAGACCGGTTCCAGTGCGCCCAGCTTTTTTTTAAGCTTTTCAGCCTGACGCAGCGCTTTTGCACGCCGCTCCGCAACCGATACATAGGTGGGATAACCGCCATACCAGCCCATCGCCTATTTTTCTCCCGTCAATGTCAAGGTGAACATTTCCCGGATCTGGTCATTGGCCATCTCGGTGATCCAGGATTCCGCGCCGGATGAAAGGATTTTTTCCGACAATTCGATTTTGCTTTCGATCATGTCGTCGATTCTTTCCTCGACGGTTCCCTTGCAGACGAATTTGTGAACGACAACACTGCGCTTCTGCCCGATCCGGAAAGCCCGGTCTTCGGCCTGTTTTTCCACGGCCGGGTTCCACCAGCGGTCGAAATGAACGACATGATTGGCCGAAGTCAGATTCAGGCCCACACCGCCGGCCTTCAGGGACAGCACAAAATAGGGAACATATTCATTCTCGTTCTGGAACTCCGCAACCATTTCCTTTCGTTTGCCGACAGCGGTTCCGCCGTGAAGCTGAACGCCCGGGCGGCCGAATACCGATTTCAGAAAATCATCAAGCGGCCCCACCATTTCCCGGAACTGGGTAAAAACCAGCACGCGCTCCCGTTTTTCATGGATGGATTCGCAGATTTCCCGCAGTCGCTGAAGCTTGCCGCTGTCTTCTTCCCGGAACCGTCCGGACCCGGCAACCTGATCGGGATGGTTGCACACCTGTTTGAATTTCATCAAAAAGGAGAGAATCAGGCCTTTTCGCTGTATGCCATCGGACTCCTGAACCGCATCCGACAAATCATCCACGAACCGCTGATAAAGAACCCGCTGTCTTTTGGAGAGAATCGCCCAGGTCTTCATCTCGATTTTTTCCGGAAGGTCCGCAATAATCGATTTGTCGGTTTTCATCCGCCGCAGAATATAGGGCTGAATCACCTGACGCATCCGGCCGTACCCTTCGGGCCGGTCGGAAAGCGATTTGGCAAATTTCTTGAAGCTCCGGGCGGATCCCAGAAGCCCCTTGTTGGTAAAATCAAACAAGGACCAGATATCTCCCAGCCGGTTTTCAACCGGGGTTCCGGTCATGACGATCCGGTGGGCAGCCGGAATTTCCTTGACGCTCCGGGTCTGGGAAGATCCGGGATTTTTGATGGCCTGCGCCTCATCCAGAATCAGGAAATACCAGGTCCGGTCCTTCAGCCAGGAAAGCCTGCGGGCCATGGCATAAGTTGTAATTGCCAGATCAACGCCTTTTGCGGGCAGCGCATCCACCCCCTTTACATCGGTGTATTGCGGATGCAATACCCTGGTTTGAATGCCGGGAGTAAACCGGCGAATTTCGCTCAGCCAGTTGTCTATCAGCGATGCGGGCACGATCAGCAGTGACGGCCCGTGGTTGCCGCCTGCCTTCTCTTTTCTGGACAGCAGAAGGGAAAGGATCTGAACGGTTTTCCCCAGCCCCATATCATCCGCCAGACAGGCCCCGAATCCCAGTTCATGCAGAAATGTCAGCCAATTGAGTCCGGTTTGCTGATAGGGCCGCAGATCCGCCCGAAGCCCCCCGGGTACGGCTACGGCCTGAAGAGCGGCCGGTGACCGGAGTTTGCCGAGTACATCCTTCATCCAGTCCCCGTAAAGCACATCGCCATGCCATGGGGTTTTGTCATCGAATTTTACAGACTCCATTCCCAGCAGCATCCGGATGGCTTCCGGAAACGAAAGCCGAAGGCGCTTGCACATCTTCCCGGCTTTTTCAAAGAGTTCCAGATTCTGCTCAAGCGACCGGCGATCCACAACCGTCCATTTGCCCTTGATCATCGCCAGGCCGTCATACTGTTCCAGAATCTCCCGGGCTTCCTGGCTGGATATGGGCTCGCCGTTGATATGAAGCTGCGGCGCACAGCTTAAGAGCGCCTGAACCCCCAGTTTCCCGCCGGCCCTGTCGCCGATGGCCAGGGCAACGGAAATCTTTCGGGGCGATGCGCTCCACCATCTGGGAATGCGGCACAGGATGCCGGCCTGTTCATAGTGCGGTGCTTCCTGAAGAAACTGGTAGGCTTCCACCGGCGTGAACCGCAGCGGATGAAAAATCTCGCCGGAATCCATTATGGAGCGGATCAGTTCGCTGCCGGCCGCTGCCTTTTTAACCGATGACAGCAGGGAAACCAGCCGGCGGGTATCGTCGCCGAATTCCTTCAGGGCATTTCCCAGCGGCAGATGCCTCAGCCCGCTCTGTGCATCACTATGCGCATAGGTCGCCAGAAACGCAAACGGCGTGTTTTCTTCCTGCCGGTTTTCAACCAGATGAAAATGAACCCGATGCGCCAGCAGCGCCTGCCCGGGAGCCAGCAGCCGCAGCATCTTCTCGACGGATTCACTGCGGCCCCGAACCTCGCGGACGAATGCGTCCTTAAGAAGGGTCCAGATTGAAGCGATCAAATCCGTATCGATCAGCTCCGCACCCACCATCGCCGGCACCTGACCCACCCATTCAGCGGCTTTTTCATCGGGCAATGAGATGGTCTGTTTTTCGCGAAGCACTTCCGTATTCGGATCAACGAGGAGTTCATGGACATAGGCCGCACAGATCGAGCGCCAATACTCAATTGACGGTGAGAGCCGAAACGACGGACTGATGCAGCCGATTGCCAGAAACGCTTTGGCGTGATCGGTGGCATAAATTTCATGGATCCGGGCTTCGACCTGCCGACGGTCGGAAGTAACACCATCCTCGCAGGCCTCAAATTCAAGCGACAGTCTTCCCGTAGGCAAAACAGCAACCGCAAGGGTTTGATCGGATAACGTCAATACAGTATTTCCTTTTGTTGAAACAGCAAAGTCCCGGACCCTTGATCCTGAAAAACTGAAACAGATGCGGGATATGCTTTCATATTCATGTCCGCTCCTCCATATCTGTTTTTGATTGTGGAGGCAATACAGATCTTCAATGTCTCAGGCAAATCCATCAACCCGGAATTTCTGATTTTTCCCATTTTATATTGACAGAAGCCGCTGAAGAACTGTACCAAAAACAAAATGAAAGAATCATGGCAAAACCGCTTTTTTCAAACTGGAATGAGGTGCGGAAAGCGGGCTTGCAGGTCATTTGAAACTGGATTCGAACCATCGGGTGAAGCCGATTGAATATTTTGAATGACTGAAACAAGGAGAATGCGATGTTTAGTAAACGCAGCGACAACGGATATAAAGAGGCTCTGGAAGGGATCAAACTGAAAACACTGGTTTACGGCGACAAGACGCTTTTTGCGGAATTCCGCCTGGAAAAAGGCAGCCGGTTGCCCCGTCACGCCCATCCCCATGAGCAGACGGGGTATCTGGTATCCGGGCGAATCCGGCTTTCCATCGGAGAAGCGTCATTTGAAGTGGAACCCGGCGATAGCTGGTGCATTCCCGGCGATGTCGCGCATCAGGCCGAAATTCTTGAAAATTCAGTTGCCATCGAGGTTTTCTCGCCGGTCCGCGAAGATTATCTGCCGGACAAACCGGCCTGAACCGGCAGCAAATCGAGGTTTCCGGGAATTCGGATTCCCGGAAACGGATTCTCGATAGAGAATATTGCGTGAAAAAAATTCACAATCATTTAACATTCGCCGTACCAGCGGTTATCCTCCCGGTTGACAGGCCGGCATCTGAGACATGATGAATTCCGACAGGGCCGTGATGGTCAGACTGGGATTGACTCCCAGATTGGCCGGCACCACCGAACCGTCGGCTACGAAAAGATTCGGATACCCGAAAATTTCACCGTTAATTCCCACCACCCCCTTGTCGGAAGATTCGCCCATGCAGCATCCGCCGAGAATGTGCGCCGTGGTGGACGTATTGAATGCGGCTTCCGACAGAAGACTTAAGGAGGTTCCGTTCATTTTTTTGGCCAGGCGTTTGGCCACGTCATTGGCAATGGGAATGTAGGTCGGAGACCGTTTTTGACCGGCTGGGATCGCGGAATTCATGCTGAGCCCGCCGAGCCGCCACCACCGGGGTTTATAATCCAGTTGCAGATAGTTCTTGTCGGTTTGCATGACCAGAACGACGCTCGTGGTTGACGCCATTCCCAGCGGCCACAGAAGCTTAAAAAACTGCACCGGGTGCCGGACTATGTTGCCAAGATACCGCATCCAGCGGGGGATGATCCCGCCGCCATCGGTCATGAGGGTAAACAGGTTCAGCAGAACATCCGAGCCTTTGTTGTAGCGAACTATCTCGATGTGCGTGGTATCGTCGGCATAGATACCGGAAGTGATGGCGATCTGATCGTTCCAGTCAACGGCTGTATCGTTTGATTTCACGGCCAGAAGCGCTTCGGAATTCGTGCGGACGAAATTGCCGAGATGGTCGGAGATTTTCGGCAGCAATCCTTCATGTTTGCATTTCATCAGCAGTTTGACGGAGCCCATCACCCCGCCGCTGAACACCACGCCGCGGGCGCGATAGATTCTTTCAGGATGCCGCATTCCGGTCGATTTCCGGGAAATGATTTCATAACCGCCCTTGCAGGGTTTGACACCGGTGACCTCGGTTTCTGGAATAATCCGTGCCCCCAGGCCTTCCGCCAGATACAGATAGTTTCTATCGAGCGTATTTTTGGCGCCAACCGGACAGCCGATCATACAGGATCCGCAGAACGTGCATCCCGTGCGCTCGGGGCCTTTGCCGTCAAAATAGGGATCGGGCACTGTTTTATCCGGCGCGCCGAAAAAGATGCCCACATCGTTTTTATGGAACGTATCCTTGCCCCTCAGCTCGATGCCGACTTCTCGAAGGGCTTTGTCGGCGATGCCGATTTGCGGGCTGGGATTGGCGCCCAGCATACTCTTGGCTTTTTCATATAAAGGCATCAGCCTGGCCTTGCAGTCCGAAATGCTCCAGTCCGGGTTTTCAAAAACATCGTCCGGCGGCACCAGAAGCTGATTGGCGTAAACCAGGCTCCCGCCGCCAACGCCGCCACCGTGAAAAATGAGGACGTGCTTCAACTGCGTCAGCATCTGATAACCGAAGCAGCCGATCTGTGGCAGCCACAGGTTCTTTTTGATGTTCCAGTTGGTTTTGGGGAAATCCTCTTTCTGCCAGCGTTTGCCTTTTTCCAGCACGGCAACCGTGTATCCCTTCTCGGCCAGGCGAAGGGCGGAAACACTGCCTCCAAAACCCGATCCGATGACAATGTAATCGTAGTCGAATCCATCCAGTTTGCGCATTGGTTCTCCTCTTAAATCTATTATTGCGTGTTCGTTTTGTGTTAAGCAGTCAGTCCAAGCCGGGACAGGGTTTGCGGCGCCGGAATGCCCCGATTGTCGAAACCGCGCAGGCGGTAGTAGTCATCCAGCATGGCTTCCAGGGGAACGGTTCGCTTTTTGGGATCGCAGGCGCGGCCCTCCCGGAGAAACCGCGCCGGCAGGGTGTCATCCTTTCGGGATATCCCTTCGCGGGTGTTCATGAGGCGCTCCAGGGTGTGTATCCGCTCGCCGGCCCGGAGAAATTCCGCCTGGCTGAGTCCAAGGCCCGTAACGCTGTTGAACATGCCGGTCAGCGAAGGGATAAGGATCAATTTCTGGGCAATCCAGGGCAGGTACTGCATGTTCAGGTGCAGCATCCACTTGGGAGTGTACTTGACGATCGGCTCCTCAAGGACATAAGCAAATGCGGTAAACTGGCACACATGAAGGGAGTTGACCGCCGCAAACAGGTTTTCAAAAAATTTCACGAAATGCGCCTTGGCCCGCGTGGTGTAGGGGTTCAGAAATCCCATGAAGACCTCCAGGGAGAAGGTCGTGGCCGACAGATGGCAGGCCCCCCGGTTGGCCACGGCATAGGACAACCCCTGGCCCCAGGCGCCGCGCGGGTCGTATCCGGCCATATCGAGACCCTTGACCTGGATGGCAAAATCAGCCCCGCCGTATTTGGCCGACAGCCGCCGGGTCCCCTGGGCAAGTTCGTCTCCCTGGCCCCGGCGATGGGCAATGTCCCGAATCATCTCCGATACGCCTTCGGGCGAGCCGAATGACAAGTCGGTTGTGATCAGATTCTTCTCCCCGGCCTCCATAACCCAGGCCAGCGTGGCCCCGGTGGATATGGTGTCCAGGCCCATGCGCCCGCACAGGTCGTTCCATTCAGTAATCCGGTCGGTATCGAAAACGCCGATATTGGTGCCCAGCAGGCAGATGGTTTCGTACTCGGGTATCTGGTGCACGGAGCCGTCCGAATAGGTTCCCTTATGGCCGCAGAGGACCTTGCATGGCAGACACGTGCTGGGCCGCGTATCGTATTTTTGCTGCATGGTTTCACCGGATACATCGCCGGCGTTCACATGCTGTCCGTCGCGGAAATTGTGGACCGGAAGGATGCTTCCCCGGTTGCTTAAATTCACATTGGCGCTGGTGCCGAACTGGCGATAGGCGTGACCCGTGAAATGATTGCCATCGATCTGGCGGAAGGCCCTGCGCCTGGTTTTTTCAAAAGCATCCGCATGGCGGGGGAGGATCTTGTATTTTCCTCCCAGGGCGACAACCGCTTTCAGGTTCTTGGCTCCCATGACCGCACCCATGCCGCCCCGGCCCAGAAACCGGTGACCGGAGGCCACATTGGCAAACAATACCTGATTCTCTCCGGCAGGCCCGATGGCCAGGGCGCCGGCCTTTTTGTCGGCGGTCAACCGGAACTGCGTCTCCTGGGTATCCAGGCCCCACAAGGCAGAAGCGTCCTCGAAGGACAATCCTTCTGCATCGATTTTCAGATAAACAGGCGTTTCCGATTTGCCGCCGATAATCAACCCGTCATAGCCCGCGGTTTTCAGGGCCATGCCGAAAGGGCCGCCGCAGGAAGAAGCCAGCATGATGCCGGTCAGCGGCGATTTGGTCAGGGCCGCGAAACGGCCGCTGCAAGGCGCGCCGGTGCCCAGCATGACACCCATCATGCACACGATCAGGTTGTCGGGACCCAGGGGGTCAATACCCGCGGGAACCTTTTCGTTGAAAAGTTTAAGCCCCAGTCCCTTGCCGCCGAGAAATTGCCGCCGGTCATTGTCGCTGACATCAACAATACGGTGGCTCCGGTCGGTCAGATTGACTTCCAGAATGCGGTTGCTTGGCCCTATGATTTGATCCATGATACAATCCCTTTGTTTTAAATAGTTTCTGAACGGAAATCCTGAAATTATATAAATTCGAATTTGGATTTTGATATTTGGATTTTGCCTGAACGGGCTTTCCGTTCAGACATGATATAGCAAAGGCCGGGCCATCACATGCTTTTCTTGGAACAATCCGATATTCTTTGGATTCTTGCTTGCAGCGGATGTAATGGCGGGAATGTCTTTTCTGCCACATATGGCAGTAAAAGCTGAATAGAAGTTGATATCTAATTGAAATTTTTTCGAATTTATTAATTTGTCAATAATGGCATTATTTCTGCCGAATCAGGTCATACTGTTTGATCTTCCGGTAAAATGTTCGCGGAGCCAAGCCGATGCTCTTTGCCGCAGCTTCACGATGCCACTGATTGGATTCGAGCGCCCTCAGCAGCAGTCCCTTTTCGACCCGCTCCATGGCTTCACCGAACGTCTCCGAGCGGATGTCGCGGATTTCCTCCGTGGTTACAGGACTGCGTTTTCGAACTGCGGCGGAAGGGATGCGTTTGACAAGGTCAAAACGGTTCAGGCTCCGGAAGCGATGAAGCACGTTTTGCAATTCCCTGACATTGCCCGGCCAGTCATGGCGGATCAGCGCCTCCATCATTTCACCCGTGACCGATATGGATTCATTGCCGGCCCCTCCGGTTTTCAGGAAGTGCTCGATCAGCAGGGGAATGTCCTCCTTTCTTTCACGAAGGGGGGGAAGCTGTATGGGAATAATATGAATGCGATAATAGAAATCCTCCCGCATGATGCCCCGGGCAACGTGATCCTGGAGGTTGCGGTTGGTGGCCGCAATGATGCGAAGGTCGGGTTTTACGACTTCGAGCCCGCCGACCGGCGTATATCCGCCCCCCTCGAGAACGCGCAACAACTTGACCTGAAGATTGGGCCCGATCTCCCCCAATTCGTCAAGGAACAAAACGCCGTCATCCGCCAGGTCCAGGTATCCCGCCTTGTGGGTGGCCGCGCCGGTAAAGGCGCCTTTCCTGTAGCCAAAGAACTCGCTTTCAAGCAGGTTTTCCGGAATGGCGCCGCAGTTGACCGGGACAAACCGCTTATTTTTGCGATCGCTGAATTGATGGATCGCCCGGGCCACAAGCTCTTTTCCGGTACCGGATTCCCCGTAAATGATCACGTTGGTATCCGTGGCCGCCGCCTTCAGGATCATTTCGTATACGTCCTGCATGGCGGCGCTTTTGCCGATGATATCGCCGAACCGGTATCGGTCCTTGATATTGGATCGCAGCCGGATGTTCTCCTTGCGCAAGTATTCCTCCCGCTCCCTCAGGGCGTCGGCCTCTCGCTTTTTCTCCGTAATATCAAAAAAAATGCCTTCAATCAGCAGCAGCTTCCCCTTGTTGTCCACAACAGGCCGTGCATGCAGGGACACCCAGATGCGGCTGCCGTTTTTGCGCAGGAACTCCACTTCGAACCCGGAAACCGACTTGCCCTGCCGCAACTGGCGGAGAAAATTTTTCCGTTCGGATTGTGCATGGTAGAGATCCTTTGTTACATCCCTTACCGAAGACATCAATTCTGCCGTGGAATCATATCCCAGAATATTGGCCATTGCGGGATTGGCGCTGACTACCACCCCTTGCGGCGTGGTCTGGTAAATACCTTCGACGGCATTTTCAAATATGGCCCGGTATTTTTCTTCGCTTCTGCGCAGCGCATCCTCTGTTTTTTTCTGCTCGGTAAGATCAATTCCCACTCCCAGCAGATATTTCCGGCCATTCAAGGTCATCCTGACTCCGGTAAAATAATAAGGAATCCGCTGACCGCTCTTGATGATGAGATCCGCCTCCACATCGCGCCGGCTCCCATCCTCGAACAGATCTTTGACGACATCCGCCACACGCTGTTGATCGTTCCCGGAGAACCATTCCAGTATGCTCAGACGGGGCAATTCTTCGGCGCTGTAACCGGTGAGCGTTTCGTGATTTTTATTCCACTGGATAAGTTCCCCTTCTTCGCTGTACAGATAGAAAATGCCGGGCAGGCTGTCGAGTACCTTTTCCGAAAAGAGCTTTTCACGCTGAACCGCATCAATGGCTTTCCGGCTTTCGGCGATTTCTTTTTCAAGTTCTCTGATTCGCTTTTTTGCTTCAAGCTGCGCTTGATTTTGCGGCATTTAGACCTCCGGAGGGACGGAGACAAATATAATTTTTATTCTACCAATTTTTTAAGCGTGGGCTTATTTGCGCCCACCCGAAATACCTTCATTGCCTTATCGCAAAGATTGATCACTGCATTTTTTTTGGGGAATTTATCACAACTGCCGTTTACCAGAGAAAATTGACATTGTATCTGGAGAAAACGTTATCTGCCGATACAATCGTGAGTTTTTCCGAAATCGCCCGGGCGATCAATAAGCGATCAAACGGATCCCGATGCTGAAACGGAAGCTTCTCAAGCTATGCCGCATGCCGCGATTCAATGTTCAACAGCACAAAACCGTTGGCCGCCAATTGTTCCGATACGAACCACTCGAAGGCATGGGTATCCAGCAGAAGCCTTGGCATCAAACGTATTCCTTGAATTCCGCCGGCAGATCATCAAAATCAGGAGCCATCGACAGAATGTGCCCTTTGGCACTTTGTTATTGCGGCGTGCGATACAATAGAAACTTGTTAGCTATACGCGCTCGCGCATATTGACCTTGCAATATGAATAAACAAGCCTCAATTACCACGAAAACGCCATGAATTTTATGCCGCGACCGTGATGCGGCTGGATCCGTCCGGTTCTTTTTCCAGGCGGATCTGGGTGGGGATTTCCTGTGCCAGGCGTTTGACGTGGGAGACGATGCCGACCGTCTTGCCGTTGGCCTGAAGGTTTTTGAGGGCGGACATCACTTTATAAAGTGTTTCCTCATCCAGGACACCGAACCCTTCATCCAGTAAGAGGGATTCGATCTTGCGGTGCTGCCCGGCCATGTCCGAAAGTCCCAGGGCAAGGCAAAGACTCACGAGAAAGGTTTCCCCGCCCGATAGCGTCTTGACGGACCGAAGCGCCCTTGCCTGAAGGGCGTCTTCGATATGCAGGCCCGGGATGTTTTCCCCGGCCGGCCTCAGGGCATAGCGGCCGGTGCTCAGAACAAAAAGGTGCCGGTTGGTTTCTGCCATGAGCTGGTTCAGCAAAAGCTGCTGCAAATTTCCTCCGGTTTCGCCTTGTCCTTCAATGCTGCGTTTTGCCGCAACGGCCTCGGCAAAAGCCTTTTCCTGAACGGCAATGGCCTGGAGCAGTTCGCGATATTCCCGCTCCGCCTGGCGATGCGCTTCCAGTGTGCGCTCACTGCTTTCGATATCCTGCGTCTGCTCCTTTTGACGCTTGATGGCATCGGAAATTTTCCAGTGGATTGCATCAAGAGAATCCTGCGTGGCATATTTGGGCCGGAGAGCCGCCAATGCTTCTCGCGCCGCTGCCAATGCCTGTTCGGCAACTGCCAGGCGACTCACGCGTTCCGGTTCGCCCTGGAGGATCTGGAGCCCGTCCCGGATGGCCTCCAGAGAGCCGAACCCGTCGGCGCCGGATCGCATCAGGATGTCCTTTTCCGCCGCATCCGCATTTTTTAGAGTTTGCCGCGCCTGGTCCCGTAACCGCTCCAGTGTTTCCCGATCTGCCGCAAGGCATTGTCGAAGGGCATCAATTTCACCGGAAAGAGTCTTTTCTTCGGCATTTAGGCTTTCCACCGCACTTTCCAGTTCCTGGCGTTCGCGGACAGGCTCCAGCGCTCCAAAACGGATCTGGCGATCGGCCTTTTGCGCATTCAACTGTTTCTGGATGCTCTCGCTTTCCGCAGACAGTTGCTGCGTCTCTGCCGCAAGCCGCTGAAGAATTTCTGAAAACGCCTGCTGCCGCAGTTGGAGCAATTGCTTCTCCTCTCCTGCCGCCGCCTGCTCCCGGAGATTCCGGACGTACAATTCCGACCGCTCCCTGAGGCGGGCCACCGGAAGGCTTTCGCCACCCGGCTCCGGCAGGGATTCCTGCCAACGCTGAAGCTGTCCGGAAAGATCCGCGCGTACCATGCTTTCGTTATCATCCAACCGTTTCAAATCGTCATCGATCTGAACCAGAGCCTTTTGACGGGTTTCATGCTGATCCCGCGCCTTTTCCAGCAAGCCCTCCCGTTTGGCGAGTTTTTCCAGTTTTTGCCCCAGGCTCCGATCCGTCCGATTGGCCTGCCATGCGTACCACCAGGCGGAGCGGATTTTGGATCGGGCGCCGCGGATTTCCTTCCGGATTGCGCGGATACGTGCCAAGGGCCGGGCTGTGTCACCAAAATCCCAGGATTCATCCGCCGCGGCGCACTGACCGGCCCACGCCCGCTGAAGCTCCTCCAGGGCTTTGTCGCGTGCCTGAAGCGCCATGGCTTTTGTCTGAAGGGAATCGCTTTCGGCTTGCTGCACCCGGATTTTCTCCTCCCGCTCCCGCACGATGCCATCCAGTTCCGCAAAGTCGAGGCCCCCTGTTTCAAGAAAGGGGTGGACCGCTGCGCCGCAAAGGGGGCAGGGTTCTCCCGGCTGCAGCAGGCTTCTTTCCGGATCGAACCGCCGAACGGTGTCGCGCTGACGGATCTGGCCTTCCAGTGCCTGCAGTCGCGACTGCTCCAGGGAGATGGACTGCGTCAGGGTTTCCATCCGGGAGCGGATTTGCGCCAGTTCATCCCGGACATTTTTGAAGGCTGCGCCCTTCCGGCCGATGCGAAATAGCACCTTGCAGGCTGCCAGTTTTACCTTGCCCTGTTCGATGCCGGCTTTCAGGCTGCCTTTGGTCTCTCCCGCGTAAACAGCCAGAAGACGCCCATCCCGATCTGTTTTTCGCGCTCTCAGCCGCTCGGTTTTGATCCGGGCCTTCCGGGCCGTATCATCGGCATGCCGGAGCAATTTTTCCGCGCGCCCGTCGGCCTTGCGTGCATCGCCCCTCAGGTTTCTGTTTTTTTCCATCTCCTTGCGAATCGTTGCAAGCTGTACAAGGAGAGATTCCATGGCGGGTATTTCGGCCTCCAGGGCTTCTTCCCCCGCGCGGGCCTGTATCCGCTGCAAAAGATCCTGAATCCGTCCGTCCAGCCCCGCCAGCTTTTCTTCCAGCTCCGATCGCTTTTGCCGGCCATCCTGCTGTTCACGCGTCATGGCTTCCAGGCGGGAAACCGTTTCCAGAAACCGCCCCCCCGTGGCGGCGATGTCGCGATCCATCTGTGCGGCCTCGATCAAATCACCGGTCCGCGCCGCAAGGTGCTCCCCGGCAGCTTCAAGTTCTCTGCGATTCCCGGCAAGACGCGTTTCCAGCCCTTCGATCCGTTCCTCCCGGGCCGGACACCGGGATTCCAGGTCCAGGATCTCCCCCTGGATCGATGCTGCCCTTGCTTTGAGCAGTTCCACCTGCGCCAGGGCTTCTTTGTAAAGACCGGCCGGCCTTGCCGGTTCCATCTGCTCAAGACTTTTCCGGGCATCGGCACACTCCGTTTCAGCCCTTCGGGCGGCCTCTTCGGCATCCTGCCGGGCCGCGGGATTTCGCTCCACCCGCTCCAGCCAGATTTCCTGCTCCCGAAGTATTTCCAGTTCCCGATCGATTTGCCGAATATCTTCCCGCGCCTGTTCCATGGACTGGCGGATTTCATCCACACGGCCCCTGTCAAGGGTTTTGAAGCCTGCGGCATCCTCTTTTAGCCGATGCAGCCGCTCGGTTTCCACATCGGCCCGCGAGCGGATGGATGCCGCCAGCTCCCGGAGCATCTCCGGGCCGATGATTTTTTCAAGAATTTCCGCCCGTTCGTTTTCCAGGGCATTCAAAAAAGCTGAAAACTCGCCTTGAGCCAGAAGAATGGAGCGGCAAAAGCGCTTGAAATCGAGTCCCGTCAACTCGGCGATGCGGTTTCGCACCGGAATCGTCCGGCTTTCCAGCAGGGATTTTTCACCGTTCAAGGAAAAAAGCGACATATCCGGGGGCTCCGGATTTCCGCCGGCTTGTTGCACGGACCATGTGCTGCAATAGCATTGATCCAGGACGGAAAAAGTCACTTCCGCGTAGGATTCCGTCTCTTTCGGGTTCAGAATGCCTGTTTCGGGATTTCCAAGACGCGCCGTCCGCCCGTAAAGCCCGAGGGTGATCGCATCCAGGATGGAGGATTTTCCCGATCCATTGGGGCCCACGATGGCAAAAAACCCTGTGTCGGAGATGGGCGATCGGTCGAAGCGGATTTCCCATTCTCCGGACAGCGAATTGATGTTCTTGAATTTGACGCCCCGTATCTTCATGGTGGTTTTCTTCGGGTGACACCCCATGGCCCGGCGTCGATCCGGATAAAATGAATCCTGGCCGCATTGCCTTGTTCAGCCCAGGATCAGGCGCTGGGGATCGCATTTTTCACGCAGGATTTTCAGCTCGAAATCCGTTGGCGGCATCACTTCCGCTGCCCGCGACACATCGATTTCAAACCCCATGTTGTCCTGAATCCGCTGCGGCGTGATGCCCGGAAAATATCCGGTCAGATACATCTCACGCGTGACGCTGTCAAAACCCATCGTTGCCAGGTTGGTAATGACGGATTCCGGTCCGCCGTCGGGAAGCCCCGCGTTTTTGCGGCCGTCGGGGCCGTCCAGCCAGCCGGGGCTGGTGATGTAATCCACCCTGGGGACGAATTTTCGTTTTTCATGCTGCATGAAGGTGATGGTTCTGCCGACGAACGAGGCCACATCGCAGGCCCCGCCGCTTCCGGAAAACCGGGTCCGGGGTTTTAAATAATCCCCGATGACCGTTGAATTGAGGTTTCCGTATTTGTCAATCTGGGCGGCGCCCATGATGCCCACCACGTGCGGGCCGGTAACCCGGCTCTGCATGGTGGCAAAGGCATCGGCCAGGTTGCCGTTCACGGATGTCCGGAACATCACCCGGGAGTCCGCTACGGCCAGCGGCACTTCTTCCAGAAGCGAGTCAATGGCCCCTGTCTCAAAGAAAATGACGCTGCTCGGCGCGCAGATGTTCTTGGCGGCCATTGCGGCCAGCATGGAGATGCCCGTGCCGCAAAAGACGATATCGCCGTCCTTGATCTCGCGCGCGGCGACAATGGTCATCAGTTCTTTCAGCGTATAATCCGGCATTATCTTCCCCCCTATCGCCTGTCCAGTCCCGCGGCATAGCCGGTTATGGGGTCAGCCTTGATGGCATTCAGTTGCGCGCTTCCGGTCTTGTCCAGAAGCCCTTGATGATCGGCGACGCCATGGACGAATTCCGCCAGATAGGCGCTGTAGCGCGCGTCGTCTTCGGCGCTCTTGCGGTACGCGTTGAGATACACCGGGTCATAGTCGTAATACCGGTAGCAGGCCGTGGGATAGGCGCCGTAAGGCAGATGGACAACGGCATCCACACAGAAAGAGGGAATCTGGTTCTGATCCGGGCCGGCCTTCAGGACATCGGATGACACCAGCTCCTCGCAGGTGACGATGACGTGTTTGGCGCATTTGGCCTGCTCGATATCGGAAAAAGTCAGGCCTTCCATGCGCACCGTGCCTTCCCGGTCCGCCTTCTGGGCATGAATGATGGTGACATCACAGTTGATGGCCGGAACCAGAACCAGTTTCGGGGCGTTTCCCCACGACCCGAAGGGGTTGTCCAAGACCTGAAGTTTTTGATTCGGAAGTCCGGGATCTTCCGCCCGCATCTGTCTGGAAAAACCCCATTTTTCGATGATGTCGGTTCCCAGAGACGACCGGGTGGGCAGAAACGGTACGCCCATGGCGCCTGCCATGAATCGCAGGGTCATCTGGTAATTGGAATAATCCTCGATGGCGATGGCGCCGGACTGGGCGGCTTTTTTGAACCGGACGCAGGTCGGCGCGAACCGGCCGCTTCCGGCGTAAGCGATTTCCAGCCGGGACACGCAGCCAGCGCCGATCAGTTCGTCCACGCCCTGACCGTTTGAGTGGGCATAGAGATGGATGCCGCTGATATTCTGACGGATGATTTCATAAACGGCCGCCATGGGATTGCGGCTGATCGTAAATCCGCCGATGGACAGATGGCAGCCGTTGAAGACGTATTTATTTACAGCCTCTGAAAGGCGGATTGTTTTATCCTGACTGATGTGCATGCGTTTTTTTATCCGTGTTCAAAGAACGGTTAAGGGTTGCGGTTTAAATCGGCGGGCGGCGTCTTTGCGCTTTTAAAAAATGGGAACGGCAGCAGGCCTGGATCTGTAAGAGCGGAAATGTAAAAGCCGGTTTCATGACGGAAGACCAAGATCCCGCACGATTTTGATTCCGATATCCAGCGCCTTTTGATTCATTTCCAGAAAGCCGGGGGGAATGCGGGTTTCCAGCACGCGAATGACGGATTCGGGCCTGATCAGGCTGGTGATGGCGATGACCGCACCCAGCATGCAGATATTAAAAACGATCGGCTTTCCGATGGTCTCCATGACCGCCTGATACATACCAAGCTCAATCTGCCGGGCATCCACCTTGCGTTCGGTCTTCACGAACCGGGTATCCGTGATCAAGGTTCCGCCCGGCCGGATGATGGGATAGAACTTGTTGTAGGCCTCCTGGGTCAGGCAGACCAAGACATTGGGCTGGGTCACCTTGGGAAAATAGATCTGCGAATCCGCGATGATGACATCCGTGCGGGTGGCGCCGCCTCTGGCCTCCGGGCCGTAGGACTGGGACTGCACGGCGATCAGATTTTCGTACAGTACCGCGGCTTCGGCAAGGATAATGGCGGCCGTGATCACCCCCTGGCCCCCGGAGCCTGAAAACACCATTCTGCATCTTTCCATGGTTAACGCCCTTTCCCTGCTGCCGCTTTCTGTGCGCGTTCGATGATCTTGTTGTATTCGCTGCAGTACTCCGGCAGTTCCTTTCGAACAAATACGCCCCGCTCGATCAGCTCCGGATGCGCCGCTTTGGCTTTCGAGCCGATGGGCGTGGTCATCTCCTTCATCCGCTTCATCATGTCAACGGCCCCGCCCTCCTTGTTCTTTCTGCCGAAATACGTGGGGCACTGGGACATGACCTCCACAACGGAAAAGCCCTTGTGCAGGATGGCCTCCTGAAGAATCTCTGCGACCTGCTGAACATGATAGGTGGTGGTGCGCGCCACGAACGTGGCGCCGGCCGCTTTTGCCAGCTCCGCGATGTCAAAGCCCTGATCGATGTTGCCGTAAGGGGCGGTCGTTGCCGAGATGCCGTATCCGGAAAGGGGCGAATACTGGCCGCCGGTCATCCCGTAGATCCGGTTGTTCATGACAACGGCCGTCATGTCGATGTTGCGCCGGGCCGCGTGAATGAAATGGTTGCCGCCGATGGCCAGCGCATCCCCGTCTCCCATGGGAACAATCAGGTGAAGCTCCGGCCGGCTCATCTTGACGCCCGTGGCAAAGGCAAGGGCCCGCCCGTGAACCGTGTGAAGGGTGTGAAAATCCACATATCCGGAGATCCGGGACGAGCAGCCGATGCCGGAGACCATGACAATGTCGTTCTTGTTGAGCCCCAGATTCCCGATGGCCCGCAGCATGGCGTTCAGCACCACGCCGTGCCCGCATCCCGGGCACCACATATGGGGAAAGAACCTTTCCCGGATGTAATCCTTGATCGCCATTATATTCCCCTTCCCTGAATAAGCCGCAGGATGTTTCTTATGTCCGTGGGATTGATAAAGACCCCGTCCATCCGGTTGGCCAGAAACACCCGCTCAGGCCGGTCCACGGCCAGCTTGACCTGCTCAAGCACCTGGCCCATGTTCATTTCCACGACAACGACCGTCTGGGCCCTGCGGCATCTTTCCCGGACAATGTGAGCGGGAAAGGGCCACAGGGTCTGAAGCTCCAGAAGGCCCATCCGCTCGCCGCGTTTTCTGCGGCTCTCCACAACGTGAAGGCTGGATCTGGCCGAAGACCCGTAGGATATCAGAATGCACTCGGCATCCTCAAGGTAATATTCCCGGGTCCTTGCGATCTCTGCCGCATTGTTCTGGATCTTGTCGATGAGATGCCGCATCAGGCCGTGAACCACTTGCGGATTTTCCGAGGGAAACCCCCACATGTCATGGGCCAGGCCCGTCACGTTGTAGCGGTGATCTCCCCCGAAATCCGACATGGGCAGCCGGCCGTCCTCGCGGGGCAGATAAGGGTGATAGTCCACACCGCTCTTTACGGCCGTTCGAAGCCGCTCCACCAGGGGCAGTTCGCCTTTTTCCGGAACCACCAGCCGCTCCCGCATGTGCCCCACGACTTCATCAAAAAGCAGAATCACCGGCGTGCGGTAGGTTTCGGCCAGGTTGAAGGCATCCACGGTAACGGCAAAAATATCCTGATGGTTGGAAGCCGTCAGGGTGATCATGGCATGATCCCCGTGCGTCCCCCATCTGGCTTGATTCACATCCCCCTGGCTGACGTGGGTGGGAAGCCCGGTGGACGGCCCGCCGCGCTGTACATTTACGATCACCGAGGGGATCTCGGCCATGACGGCGTATCCCAGGGCCTCCTGCATCAGGGAAAATCCGGGTCCGCTGGTTGCGGTCATGACCTTGTTTCCGGTAAGCGATGCGCCGATGATGGCGCAGACGGAGGCGATCTCGTCTTCCATCTGAATGAACCTGCCGCCGACCTGCGGCAGGCGGGATGAGAGATGCTCGGCGATTTCCGTGGAAGGTGTAATGGGATACCCGGCGAAAAAATTGAGCCCTGCATACAGGGCCGCCTCCACGCAAACCTCGTTTCCTTGAATAAATTTAATGTGCTTGCTCATGTCTTCGCCCTATTCTTCCGTCAGAATTTCAATGGCCAGATCCGGACACCTCAGCTCACAAAACCGGCAGCAGATACAATCCTCGGGCCGGGCCGCGACCGCCTTCTCCCTGTCGTCCAGCTCCAGAACCTTTTTGGGGCAAAATTCCACGCAGATCCCGCACCCCTTGCACCAGTCCCGGTTGATCACGTGTTGTTTCAATTTGGGTTTTCCCATTCATCCATCCTTTTCCATTACTCGGCCAGACTCTTCAGCCAGGTCGAAAAGCGGTTTTCACCGGCAGGCCGAAGACCGAACTCCGCTCCGGCATCGCGTATCGCATGAACCATGCTGTGGCCATACCCCCTGGAGCAGGTCAGAAGCAGTCCGCCGGATCCATCCATGTTCTTCTCCAGGGTAGCGATCTGGCAGGGAACGTGGCTGAAGGGCCCCTGAAACAAAAACGGGGCGGTTTTCAGCGGATCGAGAAAATCCAGGGACGAAAGTTTTTCGGCAATTGAAAAGACCCCGAGTCCAAATAGTGCCAGAAACACGGTCGATTCGGTGACATCGGTGTACTCCTGCTCAGCCGGCAGGTCCGGCGACTGTGTATTCAAATGCCATATAGCAGCCTGGGTCCGGTTCATCCGGTTGATCAGTATCCCGTTTTTCAGGTGGCACAGTCCTGGCGCCCCCGGAATCTTAAGGTCCAGGGGGCTTAGTACATCCAGCCCATGATCCTGAAGATCCCACCGTGTTTTATGGCAGAGATCCACCAGAAACGGACCCTGCCCTTTATCGTCGCCTTCATCGTCATAGGTCAGTGCAATCGCCCAGTTGTTCCGTATTTCAGTCATCCGGGGCGATCCGAATTTCACGGGAGAATGTCTTTCTATGCTCAGCATCATCAATTCCTCACATTTTCATCCGATTGCCATCCGGATCATAAAACGGCATGGGTACGACTTGCGCATATATCCGCCTGCCGTCACATTCATCTTCAAATATCTCCAGCCGGGTACCGATATCCGATAACTGGGATTCCACCAGGGCCATGCCGACGGACTTTCCAAGCGATACGCTTTTTCTGGCCGTGCACACGTAGCCGCGAATCCGGCTGTCTACGATGATGGATCCGTCCTTGGCCGGCCGGTCTTCCTCCATTTGGATTCCCACCAGGGTCAGCCGGCCGGGATCGGCCTCCGCCTGCCGCAACGCCACGGCGCCGACGGTTTTGGCTTCGGCTTTGGTTCGGTCCCACAGAAAGCCCAGCCCGACATCCAAAAGATTGGTCCGCTGCTCGGATTCCACCCCCAGTATGATATGTCCTTTTTCCATTCTCAGCACATTCTGGGCTTCCACCCCGAAATTGCGGATATTAAATTCCTCGCCGGCGGATTCCACCATCTCCCACAGGCAGGTCATGTAAGAGGACGGCACATGAAGCTCATAGGACAGCTCTCCCACAAACCCCAGGCGCATGGCCCGGACAGGAACGGCGCCGCCGACCGCAAATTCCCGATATCCGCTGAAAGGAAATGCCACATTGGAAATGTCCGTATCCACAACCTTTTCAAGTACCCGGCGGGCGTTCGGCCCCGAGAGGTTAATGACCCCCATGGCATCGGTAAGGTTGACCAGATGAAAATTCCAGCCGTCATAGCGGGTGTGATAGCGGATCCATTCGATGGTCTGGCCGGCACGAGCCGTGGATGTGGTAAAATAATAATCGTTTTCCCGGATTTTGACAATAACTCCGTCATCAAGGACGCATCCGTCATCGTTACACATGGCCGAGTATTTGACCCGTCCTTGGCGGACCTTGCCGATATCGGAAACATACACCCGCTGCAGGGCACGCAGAGCGTCCGGCCCATGGATTCGGAATTTGCCCAGTGTCGAGGCATCCAGCATGCCCACATTCCTGCGGACATTTAAAATTTCTTCACGGCAGGAAAAATCCTCGGAAAAATAGCGGGCCCGGTCCCACACCCCGATCAGGCGGAAAATTCCGCCGGCCTTTACCTGCAAATCATGCACCGGCGTGCGCTTGGACATTTTGTGCACAGCGCCGGCATAGGTGCTGATGTACGTCGGTGTCAGGGGGGGCCGGACCGTTGTGGGCCGGAGGTGCGCTGGCCCGGACGCCGTGTATCTGGCCACATAAAGCGGCAGGTTGTGTCCGGGAATCCCGCCCTGGCCGGGTCCGGTTCCGGCGGATGTAAAGCGCTTGATCAGCTCCGGAACATCAAAACCCATGTCGATGGCCTGCCGGATATTTTTAACCGTGGTGTCTTCATCAAAACAGATAAATGCCTTCCGGCCCTTGACCGGGGCTGTCACCAGTTTGCAGCCCCTTTCTGGTTTGGCAAGCGCCGCAAGGGTTTTATCAGCCGCTTCGATCTGATTTCGGCAGGAAGCTCCGCAGGCGCTAGCTGCCTTGAGCCCTGCCAGCCGGCCGGAGGCTTCGATCGACAGCGGGGCATTAAATCCCAGCATTCGGCCGGCGGCATATGTTTTTTCCGGCAGGTTTTCGGGAAGAAAATATCCGGTATGGTTGTCATAAGTGAACGTGGTCTGGGCCAGGCTCAGGGTGCCTGTGGCCGGGGTCAGGCCGGCGGATGCCACCAGAAGATCACAAGGGATATGCCGCTGGATAGTGCCATCCAGGGTGGCGATGGATACTTTATTGACCTGCTTGCAGCCATGGGCCTTCACGGCGACCCAGCCCTGCAGATACGGAATCCGCCTGTCCGAAAGGCCTGCCAGCAGGACCGGGTCCTGGCCGTCTTCGCGGATGTCAGCCACGCAGGCCACCTGAAGACCCAGGTCAAACAGATCGATCGCCGCCTCAAGGCCCAAGTCGTGGCCGACGCTGAATACCGCATTCTTGCCCGGCAACAGGCCATAGGTCCGTGCCAGACGATGGGCGCAGCCGATCTGCATGATCCCGGGGCGCTCATTGTTGTCAAAGAGAAGGGGACGTTCGGTGCACCCGGTCGCAACCACAACACTCGTTGCGCGGATTTCGATATAGCGTTCATCGAAAGGGTCGGACTTGCCGCCGGTCTGAAAGGCGGTAACAAGGTTGTTGTTATAGGCGCCGATCAGGGACGCGTGCTTGAACACGCGGATGTTGGGGGCCTGCTCTACCTGCTTGGCCAGTTCACGGGCTCTTTGATAGAGAGGCTTTTCCTTGCTGTAAGCCACTGCCCGATAGTCAAAGCATCCCCCCAGCCAGGGACGGGCTTCAAGAAGGATAACGCGTCGCCCGCTTTCCGCGGCAGCCAGGGCCGCCGTCATGCCGGCCGCGCCGCCCCCGACGATGCATACATCGGCTCTGGGGTAGATTTCGTCATAGACGCCTGTCATCTCAAAATCCGGGGATATCGCTCCAAGTCCGGCTGCCTTTCGGATCTGCTTCATGGCGACCGGCCACAGGGATGCAGGCTTATGCATCACCCGGTAGTAAAACCCGGCCGGCATCAGCCAGTCGAATTTATCCATGAATCCCATCATGTCGAGTTCCGCGGAGCCTTTGACATTCTGGGCGTCCACCCGCATGTCCGCCTTCAGCAGGGTCGTCTCGGTCCGGACATTGGGAATGCCGTTCACCGACATGCAGGTGTTACTGCATTCGCCGTCCAGGCTGTAAAGCCCGCGCGGCCTGTGGTATTTCAGGCTGCGGCTGAAAATCCGAACGCCGTTGGCGTAAAGGGCCGTTGCCACCGTATCTCCCCCGATACCGGCAAAGGATTTTTTCCGGTAATGCACGGTCAGTTCTTCCGACGGGTTCACCCGCAATGTCGGCAAATGACTGAGTCTTTTCATTGAGATGCCTCCGGTTGGTTCGTTTCCATGTTGGCCACCTCAAGATTGGTGATCGTATTCCGTTGGACGGTAAACCAGCTGCCACACCCGTCCCGATGGACCCACCATTCTTTCTGAACGCCGGCAATGCATTTATTCATATGCACATAATCGCACCAGCTTTCCGGGGTAAGCCCCTCTTCGGCTGGACGCGGTCCTTTATCTTCTCCGCCATACCGGAATTCGTATCCGTTTCGTTTTCCGCAAATGGGGCAGGTCAGTGTCAACGCCATAACAAAATCTCCTTATTGCTGAACGCCATGAACCGGGGCGCTGTTGTAAAAATGCCGGGGATCTTAGTCATTAATTGTCCGGGGTGTAGTTGACCAAGGCGGCTGTTTCTCCCATCAACCGATGCTTTGCGTACCGGCGCAGGTGAAAGGGCCGGAGGATCTCCGGGCAGTTGCCGGTTGCCATGAACGCGGCCAGATGTTTGCCGGTCGCCGCGCAGGACTTGAACCCGAAATAGCCCCAGCCGCAGTTCATGTAAAACCCCTCGATCGGATCATTGCCGTCGATGATGGGCGCCATGTCGGGCGTCATATCGGCCAGCCCTCCCCAGATCCGCATGAATTTGACTCCCCGCAGGCAGGGCAGAAATTCGGACAGGGCCTCTGCCTGATGCTTGATATAATGGGCCGTGTTCTGGGTCGTATAATTGGGCCAGGGATCCATGTGCGCGCCGGTGGCGATCTCGCCTTTCAACGTCTGATTGGCATAGGCATGATAAGCCCCGGATGACACCACGTGATTCAGGAGCGGTTTCAGAGGCTGTGTGACCATGGCCTGAATGGTCAGCACGCTGATGGGCAGCTTGATGCCCATCATTTGGTGTATAATGGCGGCCGAATAGCCGCCTGCCGACACCAGCACTCGCGGCGAATGAATTCTGCCGCAACTGGTGTTCACGCCGGTAATTCTGGAGCCGTCCGTCAGAATCCCGGTAACCTCCGTCTGCTGGTGAATATGCACCCCGTTTTTTGCCGCACCTTTGGCCAAGCCCCAGACAACGGCATCATGCCGGACGATGCCCCCCGGGGGGTGATACATTGCACCATGTATCGGAAAGGTGATATCTTTTGAAATGTTCAGGGCCGGCACCATTTCCTTGACCTGGCGGGCATCCAGCAGATGGCTTTCAACACCGTGAAACTGCGCAGTTGCGACATTCATCCGTGCCGCGCTCATGGCTGCCTCGCTGTGCATAAGGTTCAGATTGCCGCAGTTGTTGAACATCAGGTTGTAATCCAGTTCTCGGGTCAGCACCGGCCACAGTTCAAGGCCTTCCTTGTACAGCGGCACATTCTGCCGGGTGCGCTGGTTGGCGCGGACTATAGCGGTATTGCGGCCGGCACCGCCAAATCCGATAAAGCGTTTTTCGATGACTGCAATATTTTTCATTCCATGCGCCGTGGCAAGAAAATAAGCCGTCGCCAAACCGTGAAGTCCTCCGCCGATGATAACGGCATCGTAACTGGATTTAAGATCGGGCTTTTTCCCCCACAGGGGTTTGAACCTTCCGAACATAGACTCCCCCTTTGCTGCTGTAAAACGGTTGTCTTGCATAACATAAAAAAAGATACAGGGATATTTGAAAATCGTTTATAATAAATGAAAGAAATTATGTCAATTAAAATGTTTAATTATGTAGCGTAATATGTCATAATGGGAATATAAGTTACATTACACCTTAAATGCAGCTTAAACACCAGATTTATTTTTGCGTAATCACTGCACAATAAATGGCAGAGAAGGGTTTGTACGCGTGCTTTCTTTTGATCGCGGGATGGCGGTATTCCGGATAATCGGCGCCGGAAAATTTTGAAGGCATAAAACTGGAAATGGATGTCATTCATGATGAATCGCCTTTGAAACAAAGCATGGTAAATACGATGCTGCAAGTGAAATAAAAATTGTCATTATGAACTTCAATAAAACAAGACGGGCTTCTCCCGATGACCCATTCAGTTTGGCGGATATCCGTATTGGTGATGGCAGCACTGACCAATGACAGCGCATGTTCATTCATCATTCTAACTTTAAATAGCCATAATCCGGGGAAACAATGACAGAAAAGACATCGCAAACGGTCATAGAAAATATCATGACAAATCTGGATTCACTGACCCCCAAGGGAAAAATGCTGGGTCAGTTCATTATTCAAAACCCCCGCAGGGCGGTTTTCATGACCACAAAAGAACTGTCCGAGGCTTGCAAGGTCAGCGAAGCCACGGTCGTCCGTTTTGTCGGCCATCTGGGATACGGGGGATACGGCGATTTTCTTCAGGCCCTTCGGGACATCGTGGATACGGGGTTGACGCTGCCGGACCGCATTGATCTTCCCGGACCGACCGAACCCGGCGCCGAACTCCTGCACCGCGTGCTGCTGGAAGAAATGAATAACATCAAACAGATTTATGAATCCGTCGACTTGAAGGTGCTGGCGTCTTTTGTCGATCACCTTGCCAAAAGCCATTCGGTATTTGTCATCGGATCACGCCTGTCGTTCACCTTTGCCTATTATCTGGGATGGTCACTGAACAAGATCCGAAGTAATGTGCGCATTTTAAAGGGCAGCGACAGCACGGTTATCGACGAGTTGACCCATGCGGCCCCGGACAGCCTTGCGGTCATCATCGCCACATCCCGATATCCGAATGAATTGATCCGGCTGGCAAAAGTCGTCAGGCGCCTCGGGCTGACGCTACTGGTCATTGCGGACGGCGCCCTTTGCCCGTTGATCCAGTTTGCCCATCAGTCGCTGATCGTCCCCTCCAAATCGATCCCCTTCATCGGACATCCCACGGCCATCTCCAGCATGATCAACTACCTGGTGATCGCTCTTGCCAGGCAGCGGGGAACGGATCTAAAGAAGCATCAGGAAAGGCTTGAGCAGCTTTACGTAGAAAATGATATTCTCTTTAATCTGCACCACGATACCCCGAAATTTTGATAAACGGTTCATGGGATGTTTTTCGAAGTGTCACCCACCAAAATCAGTTCCAATTTCTCATGTTTCCAGTAGTATACCACGATCACGGCCAAAGCGCCGCTGTTTAACCCCCGGAAAGCAAAAAGGCCAAAGGGTGAGCCAATCATGGTCATCACACCGGAGGCCAGAAGGGGGCTGACACTGGCGCCGATACTGTAAGCAAACAGCAAGCCGGCACTAACAGCGACTGTTTCCTGTCCGCCAAATATATCATGTGTCATACCTACAGAGAGCGGATAGACAGCGAACACCAGTGTCCCGAACAATCCCATCTCCAAAGCCAGCACCCCGAAGGAAGTCTTCCCGTTTATGAACAAGATCATTCAGATCGCTGTTATGCCGATTGCTACTACGGACAGGACCATTTTTCCTTGAACAGATGGCTGGCGATGCAAGCACCTGCGACACTGAAAAATAGATTGGAAAACGATCAGTTTTACAAATTTTCAGATTTGATCCCGCGTCAAATTAAAAAGCACATCGTTTTCCAGGTAAGCCTGCTCCAGTTGTTCCTGATGGCGCTTCATGGCATCTCCAAGCTGGCCGGCCAGTTCCTGGATCAGATAATTGATCAGACAGCACATGCTGGTTGGGCTGCCATTGAAGGGAATAAAGCGGGATGGGGTAATGATGGTTTCATGTGCGAACTGAGTCAGGGGGCAAACGGAGCTGTCGGTGATGAGTATCAGTTTATGAGACTGCCTTAACGCGTGTCTGGCGATGCGTATCAGTTCATTGGGATACCGGGTCGTGGCAAAAATGATGACCAGGGTTTCAGCCGGTGCGATCGTCAGCCAGTCTATCGTTGTTTTGTCACTTCCCTTAAAAATCTGAATGCCTTTTCGAACCTTGGTAAGCGACCATCCCAGATAATAGGCCATGGTATATGAAGCGCGGGAACCCACGACATAAATGCTGGAACTGTCGCGCATCAGGGCCACCACCCGATCGACCTGAACATGGTCGGTCTGTTCATACGCCATCCTGAGATTGTCGATCTCTTCTGAAATCACCCTGCGAAATCGTTCAGCACCCGGTTCCAGCTTGTTGACAATGTCCGAGCGTTCCAGAAGCGTAAGTTCGGTATCCACAAGATCCCGAAGGTACTGCTGAAAATCGGCGTATCCATTATAGCCTATCTGGCTGACAAAACGTACGACGGAAGCTTCACTAACCCGGCAGGTTCTGGCAAGTTCGGCAATCGTCATGAACATGGCTTTGCGCGGGTTTTCCCTGACATAGTCTCCGATAATCCGGCTCTTGGGTGTCAGCGCGTTGTAGCGCCGAGAAATTCGATCCATCAGGGAATGCGTTTTTTCTGTTGTTGACATGATGACCACTCCTTAATGAAATATTGCAACTCAAAGAAATAAATTATTTCACCAATAGCCGACATGACTCGTATTTTCGACCCACAAATTATCTTGACTGATAACAAGCCTGCAGCAAAAATACAAACCAATTCCACCGTTTCTTCAATTCGTTGAATCCGTTATAAAATATTTTTTCCATGAGTGAAAACTCATGTTGGTCTTTCTTGTTAAGTGATATCCGAACGCAATATTTATTGCAGCTTGACCCGATCAAGAATGACAGTATAAAATTTTATTGACACAATATATTTCATTTGAAATAATTACGCCATAATAAATTGAATCGATGTCATTTGCTGTTTTATATATTTTGATT
>JBBIPX010000005.1:0-25645 GCA_037442625.1 Desulfobacteraceae bacterium | reverse complement strand
GAAACAGATCAGGATAAATCCGCTTTTTCCTGCCTGCTGATGCCCCCATTGGCAAGACCGCGATATCCGAAGAAACAGGAGAACATTATGATTATTGTTGGAGAACTCATTAACGCCAGCCGAAAATCCGTTGCCGCAGCAATCGAGAACGGGGACACTGCCGCAATTCAGCAGGTTGCACGCGATCAGGCGGAAGCCGGCGCAGATTATATCGATGTCAACGCCGGTATTTTCGTTGGAAAAGAAGCCGGGTATCTGAAATGGCTGACAACCACGGTTCAGGGCTCAATTGACAGGCCATGCGCCTTAGACAGCCCTGACCCCAAGGCGCTGATGGCGGCCATAGACGTTCACCGGGGAACGCCGATGATCAACTCCATCTCCCTTGAAAAAGAGCGCTTTGAAGCGCTGATGCCGGTGATCAGTGGTACGGATTTTAAAGTGGTGGCCCTTTGCATGAGCGATGCGGGGATGCCCGAAACCGTTGACGACCGGCTGAAAATCGCCGATAAACTGGTGAATGCATTGAATCAGAACGGCATTCCGGTGGAGCATATCTATCTGGACCCGCTGGTCCAGCCGCTTTCTGTCAACAACACGTTTGGAATGGAATTTCTCAACGCCATTGAAAAAATCGTGGGTGCGTTTCCAGGGATACATACGGTCTGCGGCCTTTCCAATATTTCATACGGGTTGCCGAATCGCAAATATCTGAATCAGGTGTTCATGTCCATGGCCATAGCCAAAGGGCTTGACGGAGCGATCGTCAATCCTCTGGATAACCGGCTGATGAACTGCATTGTTGCCGCCGAAGCCCTGTCGGGCCGCGATGCCTTCTGTATGAAATATCTTAAGGCACACCGCGCGGGCAGATTTGATTCCTGATATAACACTAATTTGAAACAACGAACTTACCGGCTGAATCGGTAACAGGAGGAATGCATGGACTTAAAAGGCTTATCCGGCGGGCAGTACAAGCCGCTTTCCAATGAAGGAATTATCACCCTGCACAAAGCCGCCATCTCAATTCTGGAAAAAACCGGAATGACTTTTGAATCCGGCCTTGACGACACCCTGAACATGCTTGAAAACGCAGGCGCACGGGTGGATCGCGATCAAAGTCGAATTCGGTTTCCGGAAAAACTGATTGAAGCGCAGGTGAAAAAGGCACCCGGTCGCGTCATTTTATACAGCCGTGACGGGAAAAATGATCTGGAATTGACCGAAAACCGGGTATACCTGGGAACCGGCGGTGCGGCCATCAAGGTGCTGGACCTGGAAACCGGAAAACCCCGATCCACAACCCTTCAGGATATTTATCAGATCGGGCGCATCGTCGATCGGCTGAACCACATTCACTTTTATCTCCGGCCATGCATTCCCACGGATATTGCCGAGTCCGACTATGATATCAACATGTTCTATGCCTGTATGAAGTCCACCGCAAAACATGTGATGTCCGGGGTCAACAATGAGGCCGGATTTCATCGGATTGTGGATCTGGCATCCATGATCGCCGGAGATAAAAGCCTGCTTCAAAAGCGCCCCTTTATTTCCATCATCACATCCTTTGCCATCAGTCCGCTAAAACTGTGCACCCAGTCCACCCGCATCATGCAGGAAGCCAATCGCCAGGGCATCCCCGTGGCGCTCTCGGCGGCCCCGATGTCGGGATCCACGTCTCCCATGACCATGGCCGGCACGCTGGCCCAGCTTCATGCCGAACAATTGGCGGGGATTTGTATCTGTCAGCTCACACAGCCCGGCGCTCCCATACTTTACGGCGGCATTCCCGGAATGGCCAATCTCAAAACCATGGGATATCTGGGCGGCGCAGTGGAGTGCGGCATGATGAATGCGGCCATTCACCAACTGGCTCACCATATCGGCGTCCCCAACTACAATTCTTCCGGACTTACCGACGCCAAGGTTCCGGATGCCCAGGCCGGCTGGGAAAAAGCCATGACCACCCTTCTGGCGGCCATGGGGGGCTCCAATTATGTGCATCATGCTGCCGGAATGCTGGAATCCATGCTGGCGGTCGCCTATGAACAATTTGTCATTGACGATGAGATCATCGGCATGAGCTGCAAGGTACTCGAGGGCATCCAGGTGGATCCGGATCACCTGGCGCTGGATGTAATCGACAGCGTCGGACCGGGCGGAAACTTCATGACCAGCGAACACACCATGAAATACATGCGGAAGGAATATTTTCCGGGAAATGGCGTTACGGATTCGAGAAGCCGGGACAAATGGGAGAAAGACGGCGCTCTGGATGCAAGGGACCGGGCGCGAAACCTGGCAAAGCGCATCCTGTCGGAGACGCCGGTATCTCATCTTTCCGAAGACCTGGATCGAAATATCCGGAACCGGTTTAAAATTCTGCTGAAAACCGATTGATCGATAAAAATCATCACCCCGATCGCGAACATTGTCAGCGGACTTCGCAACCATTCTGGTTTTTAATAAACGGAGTCCCTGGCAGAAAAAAATACAGGAGATGCCCCATGAAACCGTTTCAACCGATTATAGATGCCTTGCTTGACCTGGATAAACAAAAAGTAGTTGACCTTGTCCGTGATGCCCTGAGCAATAAGGCCAGCGCCAAAGACATCCTGAACCTGGGACTGATTGCGGGGATGGATGTCGTGGGTGAGCGCATGGAAAAAGAAGACATGTTTATTCCGGAAGTCCTGCAGGCAGCCCAGATCATGGGCGCGGCAGTCGAAATACTTAAACCCCTTCTGGGTGAAGACAGTGCTTCGAAAAGCGGCCGGGTGGTCATCGGTACCGTAAAGGGAGACCTGCATGACATCGGGAAAAACCTCGTGGCCATGATGATCGGAAGCGCCGGCCTGGAAGTTCATGACCTGGGCGTGGATATTTCTCCGGAAAAATTTATCGAGGCCGTCAAAACTACGGATGCCAGAATACTTTGCATGTCCGCGCTTTTGACAACGACCATGCCGATGATGAAACGCACCATCGACGCCCTGAGTGAAAGCGGCTTGAGAAATACGGTCAAGGTCATGATCGGCGGAGCCCCCGTGACGCAAAAATATGCCCTCGAAATCGGGGCCGATGCCTATGCTCCGGATGCCGGCAGTGCCGCAAAAGCGGCCAAAGCCCTGGTACAAACATAGACAACCATGAGTCATTCCGGGGGTTCCCGGCGATGAAAATGAGCTCCACCGTCATTTCGGATTTGATCCGGAATGACGGATAAAGGGAGCCGGACGCTTGCTTCTCATGGTTCACAACCGAGAGGTTTATATGGAAATCTGGCAGTTTTTCATGCAGAATTGGCACCAGACACTGGTACTGGCCTGGCAGCACGCCTGGGTCGTTTCCATATCGGTGATCATCGCCATGGCCACGGGCGTCCCCATCGGCATCTGGATCACATTCAACGACGAAGCCGCCGAAACCATCCTGTACATTGCCGGGATCATCATGACCATACCCTCCATTGCCTTGTTCGGCATCATGATTCCCATTCTATCCATCTTCGGTCACGGCATCGGAACCCTTCCGGCGGTCGTGGCCCTCGTACTCTACTCCCAACTGCCCATCATTCGAAATACTTATGCCGCCATCAAGAGCGTGGATCCCAATATTATCGATGCCGGCATCGGAATGGGCATGACCCGGCGGCAAGTCCTGGGAAAGGTTCAGCTGCCCATGGCGCTCAGTGTGATTTTTGCCGGTCTTCGCGTGGCGGTGGTCATGTCGATCGGGATCGGCGCAATTGCTGCCTATATCGGCGCCGGAGGCCTGGGACGTTTTATCTTCTCGGGGATCAATCAGACATACGGCACCATGATCAAAAGCGGCGCGATTGCCGTTTCCCTGATGGCGATCGCCGTTGACATCCTTTTCGGATGCATCGAAAACCGTTTGGTCAGCAAAGGACTGCGGTCATGATAAAATTTGAAAAAGTTACCAAAATCTATTCCGGAAACCGGACTGCTGCCGTAAACGACATTGATCTTGAGGTGGCCGAAGGAGAAATCTGTGTACTGATCGGATCTTCCGGATGCGGGAAAACCACGCTCATGCGCATGGTCAACCGGCTGATCCCAATCACTTCCGGCGCTATCCATATCGACGGCCAAAACATCATGGGCATGGATGTGATTGAACTGCGGCGCTCCATCGGATACGTCATTCAGCAGATCGGGCTGTTTCCGCACATGACGGTATCGGACAACATCGCCACGGTTCCCAAATTGCTGAAATGGGACAAACGCCGCATTCAGGCCCGTGTGGACGAACTGCTCAGCCTGGTTCAACTGGAACCTGCCGTGTTTCGCCACCGCTATCCCCGGGAACTGAGCGGTGGCCAGGCCCAGCGGATCGGCGTGGCCAGGGCCATGGCCACGGACCCGCCGGTCATGCTCATGGATGAGCCTTTTGGTGCAATCGATCCCATCAACCGGGAAGTCCTGCAGGATGAGTTTCTGGGTATTCAGGAAAAAATCCGCAAAACAATTGTTTTTGTCACCCACGACATCCATGAAGCCATTAAAATGGGAAACAAGATCGCGCTGCTGGATGCCGGCCGCATGGTTCAGTTCGGAACCCCGGAGGCATTGCTCACCACGCCGGCCAACCAGTTTGTCAAGGATTTTGTCGGCGCAGACCGGGCGCTGAAACGCCTTGACCTGTTGAAAGTCCAGGACGCCATGATGAAAAATCCGGTTCACTGCCATGACAGCGATCAGGCCGAAGCCATTTTCCGGCTCATGCAGGAAAAGGGACTGAACTACCTTCTGGTGTGTGACGCTCAGGATCAACTTCTGGGATATGTCAACCTGCGGGATATCGTTGATTATTCCGGGAGCGTCGGGGGCAGGATCAAGCCCATGACCCTGACGGTCCACCCGAACAGTAACCTCAAGGAAGCACTCAGCAAAATGCTTTCTTATGACATCGGAATCGTGGTGGCGGTTGACAAGGACAACAAACTCGTCGGTATTTTAAATACCATGACATTGGCTGCGGTGGTGGGACAAACCTATGATGAACAGGGTGGCCGCTGGGGAAAAATCACAGCGGGAGGGAAAATACTGTGAAAGCCGAGAGCACGGTCCGTTCCCGCAGCCGGGGCCGGGGCATGGCCGGAATGGCTCTGGCGTTTGCCGCTGGAGGGTATTTTCAGCACCTGGGTTTTTTTGATTTTGCGATTAAAAACCCCGGAGAAATCTGGAAACTCTTTCTTCAGCACATCTATCTCGTGATCATCTCCAGCGTGATTTCCGTTGCCATCGGCGTTCCCCTGGGCATCCTGCTCACCCGGAATTTCATGCGCCGGTATCGCAACTGGATTCTTAACATACTGGGTATTTGTCAGACTGTTCCATCGCTTGCCGTGATTGCCATTGCCATGACCTATCTCGGCATCGGCAAAAAAACCGCTATTTTTGCGCTGGTGATTTACGGACTTCTGCCCATCATTCGAAACAGCGTGGCCGGGCTTGCCGGGATCGATCCGGTGATTATCGACGCGGGCCGGGGCATGGGCATGAACCCGGCCCAGCTTCTCTTTCGGGTGGAACTGCCGAATGCCCTGTATATCATTCTGGCCGGAATCCGCACCTCAACCGTTATCAATGTGGGAACCGCAGCCATGAGTTTTCTGGTCGGGGGCGGCGGGCTGGGAGATTTGATTTTTTCCGGCATATCCATGGTCGATCCCGGTTACATGCTGGCCGGAGCAGTCCCCACATGCATGCTGGCAATTTTTTTCAACTGGTTCTTAGGTAAGGTCGAGTCCTGGGCGATCAGCCCGGGCCTTTGCTACAGCAGCGGATCTGCAGGCCCATAGGCAGGTTCGTATCCCCGATCGGTCCGGCTGACCGAAACCCCGCATCTGAAAAGAAAGGAAAAAATGAAAATGAGCGGAGTCATTAAAAAAATGAGAAAAATGATGTGCTTGGCCTTGATTATTGCGATCGGCATCGTGTTCGGCGGAACCCTGACCGGAGCTGCAGAAAAAAAACTTGTTATCGGGTCCAAGAATTTTACCGAACAGCAAATCCTGGGCGAAATCATGATCCAGCTTCTGGACAGCCGCGGTTTCAAATGTGAGGACAAAACCGGCCTGGGAGGAACACTGGTCGCCCGTAAAGCCCTTGAGAACGGGCAGATCGACATGTACATGGAATATACCGGAACGGCCCTTGTGACCATTCTGAAAGAAAATGTCATTACCGACCCAAAGGCATGTTATGATTTTGTAAAAAAGGCGGATCTCGAACGCAACGGACTGGTCTGGCTGCCATACATGGCCTTTAACAATACGTATTGCCTTCTGATGAGACGCGAGGATGCCGCCCAAAAGAAGATCAAGACCCTCTCCGATCTCTCGGCCTTTGTAAAAGCCAATCCTGCAAAGATTCGTTTTGGAACCAACGATGAATTCTATGCCCGGCCGGATGGTTACAAACCTTTGCAGAAAAAATATGATTTTCAGTTCCCGGAGGACAAGATTGTCAAAATGGCTCCAGGTCTATTGTATAAGGCCCTTCAGGATGCAGACCTGGAAGTGGCCATGGGATTTGCAACAGACGGACGCATCAAGGGAATGGATCTTGTGATTCTGGAAGACGACCTGAACTATTTTCCGGTTTATAATCCGGCGCCGGTGACCAAAAAGGAAATTGCAGCCAAATATCCTGAACTGGAAAAAATATTTTCCGAGCTGTCCGCCAAACTGGATACCCAGACCATGACCAATCTCAACTATGCCGTGGACGGTGAGCACAAGCCGGTTAAAGAGGTAGTCGCCGGATTTCTGAAAGCCGCCGGACTGGTCAAATAACCCTGGAATCATTATCGGAAATTCATTCAAAACAGCGGGCGCTGACAGAAAATCCGCCGTTTCTATTCAGAGGAACCCATATGATCGAACTGTCTCATGAGCCGGAAGCCGGCCGGCAACTGATAGAACACGCTATTCATTTCATCCACGATACAAGGTGGCCGCAATTGCCGCAAGCGGTTCAGCACCAGATCCGGCGCTGCCTGCTGGACGCTCTGGGAGCCCTGATCGCCGGGGCCGTGACCCCCGTATCCCGCCTGATGAAAGATATGGCCTGTTCTCAGTTCCGGGGGGATGAAGCCACCATTTTGTTTCACGGCAACCGGGTATCTGCCGCAGGCGCGGCCCTGGCCAACGGATTTTCCGGAAATGCCCTGGATGTGGATGATGGCTATCGCCTGGTAAAAGGGCATCCGGGTGCCTGCGTGTTGCCGGTTGTTCTGGCTGCTGCGGAAATGGCTTCATCCTGCACCGGCAAGGATTTTTTGACCGCTCTTCTCATAGGGTATGAAATCGGCATTCGCTGCGGACGCATCCGTCATGCCACTTATACGACCTACCATTCCTCGGGAAGCTGGGGAGCCATCGCTGGCGCCGCGGCTGCCGGCAGACTGCTGAACCTGAACCCTGAAGCATTGCGGCATGCGATGGGTGCCGCAGAGTACCATGCACCCATTGCGCCCATGATGAAAGGCATTGAAACCCCGTCCATGGGTAAGGACAGCATCGGATGGGGAACGATGGTAGCCATGATGTCCGTATTGATGGCCCGAAACGGGTTTACCGGAATCACGCCCATGTTTGCCGATTCGCCGGATCCTGTCTGGATCACCGGGCTGGGGCAGGACTGGCAGATCAGACATCTCTATTTCAAACCCTACACTGCCTGCAGGTGGGCTCAGCCAGCAGTGGATGGCGCGCGCTATCTCCAGCGAGAATTCCACCTGAAAATCGAAGACATCCGCTCCATACGCATCCGAACGTTTGCAGCCGCCTGCGCGCTGCATACCCGGCCGCCGGCCGATACCGAAGAAGCTCAGTACAACATCGCATTTCCGGTTGCAGCGGCTCTTGTAGATGGCGAGGTCGGGCCCCGGCAGGTGCTGCCTCCCCGTATTTTCGATCCGGTCATTTTGAATTTGCTTGCCCGGATATCCACGGAAATCGATGATGAAATTGAGGCGGCCTTTCCGGAGAAAACTTTTGCCGAAGTTATTGTGGAAACCGAAAACGGCAGACGGTTGTCCTCGGGTCGGATGCAGCCCCGCTGGGAACCGCCCGACACCCTGCCCACGGACAGTGAGCTTGAAAATAAGTTCCGCAGAATCGTATCGCCGGTACTGGGAGATTCGGCCGGCGAAAAATTGATGGATTTAATCCAGCATCTTGAGGATTTGGAGGATATTTCCGATTTGATCGCCATCTCCTGCCCAAAAAAGTCAACTCTGTCCGGATGAACCCTGGCCCTTTTTTTGTTCGAATTTCGGCACTTGATCCGGATTGCGGCGGACCGACAATCGGTCTTGCCAATATTCATGCGGCAGTGCCGGATGTTGCTGCAAATCAGAAAAAAATTCGGGATGCGCTGCTCTGTTTTCGTGAACACGGGGTTCAGTTGGCTGTTTTCCCGGAGTTTTCCCTGACGGGCTATTTCTGGCAGGATGAAAAATCCTGCCGCGCATACATGGAATCGGCCGCGCTTGAGCATCAACAGGCGTTTATGGAGGACACAATTTGGCCGCTTCTGGATGAAACCCTGCAGTTTGTAGTGCTGAATGTTCTCAGAAAGGCGGATGACCGGATTCATCCCCCCCGGTTTTTGAACAGCACCCTGGTCATCGGGAAAAAAAGCAATGGCAATCGCATCGAGGCCGTTTACGACAAAACCTTTCTACCGGGGATTGAAAAACAGTATGAAACCAGCGGCAGGGGGCAACGCCTGGTTTTGGACACCCCGTGGGGACGGTTTGGCTTTTTGATCTGCTATGATCTTTGCTTTCCTGCGTTGCTCCAAGCCTATCAGATTGTGGACCACGTGGACGCCATTGTGCTTCAGGCAAGCTGGCGGGGTCCGGCCGTTCGGCGGCTTCCGATTCCCGGAACAACATGCGCCCATTACTATGGTTATTTATGGGATACCCTGATTCCCGCTCAGGCTGCGCTCAGCCAGAGCTGGTTTATTGCCGCCAATGCCGTGGGCAGCCACAGCATCTCCGGGGATATCTTCTGGGGAGGTTCCGGCATCTGGGCGCCTTCCGGACTCCCCGTGCTTCGGGCCGCGAACCACGCCGAAGAACTGCTCATCCTTCGGCATATTCCCGTGACTGCGGAACGGCAACAGGAGCGCCGGGAATTCGACTATTCCGCGGATTATGCGGCAGCCGGGTTCTCTGAGCCGTACCGGTCTGAAGCGCTTGTGGTAATCACCAAATAGCCTGCCGGATAGCTCCGCTTTATTAGAGGAGGATTACAACACATGAATCAACAAGAAACTTGCGCAACCGGCGGGTGTTTGTGCGGTGCGGTTCGTTATTCTGTGCACGGCGAACTGCTGCCCGTTGTCATCTGTCATTGCAGTAAATGCAGGCGCTTTCACGGACATGTGGGGGCATATTCGGCAGTCCGAAGGGAAAACCTGACCATAATCAGGGATGATGGCCTGAAATGGTATCAATCGGTTCTGGATGAAACCCCCGATGTTTACCGGGGTTTCTGTCAGGAATGCGGCTCCAGCCTTTTCTGGGATCCCAGGGGAAAACAAAATATATCCATATCCGCAGGATCCATCGATCCACCAACCAGACTCAAAATTGTAAGACATGTTTGGCTATCCCAGAAAACCGACTATTACGAGCTGTCCGACGACCTGCCCCGACATGACGAGCGGTATTCCAGGGCAAACAATGAAAACTGCCCGGATGCGCAGTGACTTCAAAAGGGCTGCTTCAAACAGGAAGTTATGCTTTGAGAAAAATGCATTGAAAAATTTCATCGCAGGGGAGATGGAACGTCTGATATTGACAAGAAAATCTTCATTTGATATGCATCACCTGCACAATGGTGCAAGTTTGCAGGTCCGTTTGAATCATTGCAGGGAGAATCCTTTTTTGCAAGATCAAGCGGCAGCGCACTCCTAATTGTAAATGTGGATATTTTCGTCTGGCTGCATTCCACTTTCTATCTTCACCTTTAAGGAGGAAAAGTCTATGAGAACATGGTCCGGAATTGTTTTTCTATCAGTGTTAGCAATATTTTCTCTTTGCTTCACCGCATCAGCACAGGAAAAACTTGCCGATAAGCAGGTGCTGACCGTAGCTTACGACGCAGGTGACGCACAATCGCTCGATCCGCATCGCGCGGCGACAACGGTCGACCGCAGCACTCTGGACATGATCTTCAACGGCCTCGTTCGCTATCCGCTCGGAAATCAGGTCGGTATCGAGCCCGATCTGGCCGAATCCTGGAAGCTGTCTGACGACCGAAAAACATACACATTCCATCTGCGAAAGGGGATTTTCTTTCACCCTTTTCCGGGAAGTCCCGACGGGTATGAATTAACCTCCGAAGATGTGGTATTTTCGCTGAAACGTGCGGCCACCGCAGATACCTCGGCGTATGCCGGAGAATACAGCGGCCTGAATTTCAAGGCGATTGACAAATATACTGTCGAAATAACAATGAATAATCCTATCTCCGAGACCCTGTTCATGGCCAAGGTGGCCAATTACGCCGGCGGGTTCATCGTTCCGAAAAAAGCCATCGAGAGCCAGGGCCTCGACTGGTTCAAGACCCATCCGGTAGGGACCGGACCATTCATGTTCGAAAGTTACGAGCCGCAGCAAAAGACTGTCTTAACCCGCAACCCCAAGTACTTCCGCGGCAAACCCGTTCTCGACAAGGTCGTTGTCCGCTATATCCCCAATGTCAGTTCAAGGGAGCTGGGCCTGAAAACAGGAGAACTCCAGATCATCGAGGGCGTCAAGGAAGACAAGTGGGTCGAAAAGATTTCTGCGTTTCCAGAAGTCAAGGTAAAGTCGTTCGGACCCTGCGAGGTGCAGACACTTTTCTTCAATATGACTCGCAAGCCCTTTGACGATGTCCGGGTTCGCAAGGCGTTCAGTTACGCCGTCTCCCGCGATGAAGTGGCCGCGTTCATGGGCAAGGACATCGCGGTTCCAATTTACGCCGCGGCTTTGGCCCCTCCGGCACCGGGTGCTTTGACCCAGGAGGAGGCGGCGGCAGCCGGTGTCATCTATGATAACGATATCGCAAAGGCAAAACAGCTGCTTGCTGAAGCCGGGTATCCCAACGGGATTCAGTTCGAGGCCATAACCAGCGAACTGGATTCGAGCTACCGCAAGCCGATGATAGCTCTGCAGGCCCAGGTCAAGAAGGCCGGCATCGATATGCAGGTCAAGGTTGTTGATCATGCATCCTTTCACTCGTTGATCCGAAAGGACGCCAGCCCCGTTGTCTATTATGCATGCTGGAGACCCAATGTGGATGTATTTCTCACAAAGTTCTACCATTCGGACAGCACTGTGATGACAGGCAAAAGTCCCGACACGAACTTTTCTCATTACGGGTCGCCGGAAGCGATGAAGGTCGGCCATTCCGGAAACATTGACGCCTTGATTGAGCAGGCCAGGTGGGAGCTCGACCCTGCAAAGCAGATAGAACTCTGGAAGAAAGCCCAAATTACCGTCCTGAAGGATGTGGCTGTTGTGCCCGTGGTCCGGCAACTCTATGTTTTCCCAATGAAAACATACGTGGAACTCGGATGCCCCCTGGAATTTAGCTGGGAGACATACTCTCCCCAGATAAACGAAAAGACCCGTATACTGGCTCATTAAGGAATTTCGGGATACGGAACAGATGATATCTGATGCCTGCGCACAGTCCGTCCGACAGCGATCGGTGCGCAGGCACGGATACGCGAGTTCCCCAATTGAACCGATTCCCCCGGCATTCAAAAAAGGGGGAATGTTATTTTGCCCGATCCGCCTTTCAAGGATCTGAAGAATCATGTTTAGCTACGTCATACGGCGGATACTTCAAAGCATCCCCATCCTCTTTGTGGTGATCACGCTTGTCTTTGTGATCGTCCGAGTGCTCCCCGGCGATCCTGCGGTGGCGGCTCTCGGCGATTACGCCAGCAAAGAGGCGGTTGATGCCCTCCGTGAAAAAATGGGTCTGAACGCCCCATTGCAGCTTCAGTACCTGCGCTTTCTCGGCGATATTTGCCGGGGAGACCTGGGGGCCTCGGCGATTACGGGTTATCCGGTTGGCGCACAGGTAATGAAAGTGCTGCCACAAACTCTGGAGCTTACTTTTTTCGGGATTTTCCTCGGATACTTCCTCGGGATCCCTCCCGGCATACTGGCGGCGATCAAAAGAAATACCTTCATTGATTATTTCAGCCGCATATTCTCTTTGCTGGGTCTTTCCATACCGGCTTTTTATCTGGGGATTCTGCTCATCCTTCTCTTGTCCGTGAAGTTCCCTCTGTTTCCCGTCGTAGGGGCTGGAGACTTCTCGAATCCCATGGATAATTTTCGCCATCTCTTTTTGCCGGGTCTGACCCTGGGACTTCTCATGACGGCCTATATCACCCGGATGACCCGCTCCTCCATTTTGAAAACCATTCGGGAAGATTACGTTCGTACCGCCTATGCCAAAGGCCTGCTGGACAGGGTCGTGCTCTTCAAGCATGTACTTCGCAATGCGCTGATCCCGATAGTGGCCCTGGGGGGGCTGTATGCAGTGGTACTCATCGGTTCATCTGTCATGGTGGAGATCGTTTTTTCACGTCCCGGCCTCGGTAAGCTCATGGTCGGGGCCATAAAACAGAGGGATTATGTAACGTTTCAGTCTGTCATGGTGATTTACGCTATCATGGTCGTTCTTTTAAACCTTCTCATAGACCTGATCTACAGCTTGATTGATCCCCGGATAAAATATCGATAACTGCGGCAGAACATTGTGACGCGCTAAACCTGGCAGAGAGAGAAGAACCGCAATTGAAACAAGAAATCCTTGGGCAAACAGTCGGCCGCAAGATGCTGGCCGCTTTCCTTAAAAACCGTACTGCCCTGGTGGGTGGAATTATAACCATACTGATCGTGCTTGTTTCCATTTTCGCCCCACTGCTTGCCCCCTACGATCCTCTGGCCCAGGACCTGCCCGGCCGTCTGAGCGCAAGTGATCTCAACCATCGCCTCGGTACCGATGACTTCGGGCGGGATGTTTTGTCACGCATTATCTGGGGGAGCCGCATCTCGCTAATCATCGGCACCTGCTCGGTTGCGATCGGAATGCTTTGCGGCACCATTCTGGGCATGGTTGCCGGCTATTATCGCGGCAAGGTGGAGACGGTCATCATGCGGTTCATTGATGTCCTGATGTGCTTTCCCGATTTGATTCTGGCCGTGGCGGTCACTGCCGTGCTGGGGGCAAATCTTGTCAACCTGATCTTTACCATAAGCCTTGTCATGACGCCCCGTTTTGCAAGACTTGCGCATGGAGCGCTTCTAACGATCCGCGAAACCGAATATGTCACTGCAGCCCAGGCCATTGGGGTCAAGATTCCCAGAATCCTCAGAAAACACATCTTCCCCAATATCTCCGGTGAGCTTCTGGTTGCAGGAACACTTTGGGTCGGCGAGGCCATCCGTCTGGAGGCCAATCTGGCTTTCATTGGCCTGGGCGTGCAGCCGCCCACCCCGACCTGGGGCAACATGACCCGCGAGGGCGTCGATGTTTTGATAAACGCTCCCTGGATTTCTATCTATGCCGGCTTGAGCATCCTGATTACAGTGCTTGCTTTCAATATGCTGGGAGATGGCGTGCGGGACATGATAGATCCAAGACTGCGCGGGGAGTGAAGATAGAAGATGAGCACTGCACATTCTGATGACATTCTCCTTGATATACGCAACCTGAAGACCTATTTCTACGGCGATGACGGGATTTCCAAAGCCGCGGACGGGATGGACCTGGTTGCCCGCAAGGGCAAAACCCTTGGCGTCATTGGTGAATCGGGGTCTGGAAAAAGCGTTACGGCCTTATCCATCCTGCAGTTGGTGTCCAGCCCGCCAGGACGCATTCTGGATGGGAAAATATTTTTTGAAGGGGTAAACCTCCTTGAGAAATCGCCCGACCGGATGCGCGAGATCCGCGGCAACGAGATTTCCATGATCTTTCAGGAGCCCATGACATCTCTTAATCCCGTCTTTACCATCGGCAATCAGATCATGGAGGTCATGATTCTCCACCAGAAACTGCATAAAGCCCAAGCGCGGAAAAAAGCGATCGACATGCTCGGCCTTGTCGGGATTTCTTCACCGGAAAAACGCATCGATGAATACCCGCACCAGTTGAGCGGAGGCATGCGCCAGCGCGCCATGATCGCCATGGCCCTTTCCTGCAGACCCAAGCTGCTCATCGCCGACGAGCCCACGACCGCCCTTGATGTGACGATCCAGGCGCAAATCCTGCGCCTGATCCGGGAATTGAAGGAACAGATCAACATGGCCGTGATGATCATCACCCACGATCTTGGCGTGGTGGCCCAGGTTTCCGATGATGTGGCAGTGATCTATGCCGGTAAGGGCGTTGAATACGCCGACGTTCGGACAATTTTCCGAAAACCCGCACATCCCTATACTATGGCGCTTTATGACTCCATTCCGCGCCTGACCGACGTTGGGAATCGAAAGCTTGAGGTCATTCAGGGAAGCGTGCCCAATCCCTTGAATTTTCCTCCGGGATGCCGCTTTCACCCGCGCTGCAAGTTTGCGAAAGATTTTTGCGCTATGGAAGAACCAAGCCTGGAAACAGTCGGCCCGAACCACAAGGTGCGCTGTTTCAAGTACGACAAGGAAAAGGAGCGTTTCTTCTCATGATTGAGGCAACCGGACAGGAAACAGCGCCTTTGCTGGAACTGAGGAACCTGAAGAAATATTATCCGATTTATAGCGGTATTTTTTCAAGGGCCACAGGGCATGTGAAAGCCGTTGACGATGTTTCCCTGTCGATCCGCAAAGGGGAGATTTTAGGGCTCGTGGGCGAGTCGGGCTGCGGGAAAACCACCCTGGGCCGCATGGCGCTCGGCCTGATAGAGCCGACCGAAGGCAGTGTCCTCTTTGAAAATGTCGCGCTGAATTCTCTAACCAGATCGCAACTGAGACAACTGCGTCGGCATATTCAGATCATCTTTCAGGACCCTTACGCCTCCCTTAACCCCAGCATGCCCGTTGGGGAAATCATCGGCGAGCCCTTGCTTCTCTTCGAGGCTATGGATTCCGTGAGTAGGGAAAACCGCGTGGCCGAGCTGATGCAAACGGTCGGTTTAGAGCCCCGGTACCTCGGCAGATATCCCCATGAGTTCAGCGGGGGCCAGAGGCAAAGGGTGGGAATCGCCCGCGCCCTTGCCCTCAACCCCTCCCTTGTCATCTGCGATGAGCCCGTATCCGCTCTGGATGTTTCCATTCAGGCGCAGATCATCAATTTGCTCGAGGAACTCCAGGAGAAACTAAACTTGACCTATCTTTTCATCTCCCACGATCTGAGCGTCATCAAACATATCTCTCACCGGGTGGGCGTGATGTACCTGGGAAAGCTCGTAGAAGTCGCGCCCACGGAAAACCTCTACTGTAAACCGCTTCATCCTTACACGCTGGCGCTTCTTTCCGCGGTGCCGATTCCTGATCCGGACTGCCGCTGCGATCAGATCATGCTCACTGGCGATGTCCCGAGTCCGATAAACCCGCCTTCCGGCTGCCGGTTTCAAACGCGCTGCGCTTACGTAAGGGAAGTGTGCAGCATTGATGAGCCGGGCTTGCGGGAAGTGTTGCCGGGGCACTTTGCGGCCTGCCACTTTGTCGATCTCCCTGATCCTTCGAAATTCTCATAAAGGAAAGCGCCGGTCATGGACAAAACGGATCATGTTCTGAACTTCATCATGGGTTTGAAACCCTCTGACATCCCTACCAGGGCTGTGCACCAGGCAAAGCGTTGTTTCCTCGATGCCATGGGAGCCATGATCGCGGGCACGCAGACGCCTGTTGCGCGTCTCATGGCCGGCTTTGCAGCCGCCAACTTTGCGGGTAATGACTGTACGATAATTCTTGGGGGCCGGAAAGCTTCTCCCGTGGGAGCCGCTCTTGCGAACGGTTACGCCGCCAACGCCCTGGACCTTGACGATGGATTTCGCCTTGTAAAGGGGCATCCCGGCGCATGCACGCTGCCGGTTCTTATGGCGGCCGGCGAAATTGCGGAAAGATCCCTTGCCGGCGGCGAGTTCCTGACCGCACTGGTAATCGGCTACGAAGTGGCAATCCGGTCCGGACTGATAAGGCACGCTCTTTCCACCTCGGTTCATGCTTCCGGGAGCTGGGGTGCTATCGGGGGAGCAGCGCTAAGCGGCCGTCTCCTGAATCTTGGCAGAAGGGAGCTGCGAGAGGCCCTTGGAGTGGCCGAACATCACGCTCCGATCTCAAACGTCATGAAGGCCCTGGACAAGCCCTGCAATGCAAAAGATAGCGTCGGGTGGGGGGCAATGGTGGGTATCTCTTCCGCCCTTATGGCCGGGGAGGGGTTTACCGGTGTCAATCCTTTTTTTGAGGAATCCCCATATTCCTCTTGGGTGGAGGGGCTTGGAAACGAATACTTTTTCCTTGATCTTTACTTTAAGCCTTTTTCTGCCTGCAGGTGGGCTCAGCCCGCCATCATGGGGGCATTGAAGCTGTTTAGCGACAATAATCTTACCGTGGATTCCATCGCCTCCATTGCGATCAAAACCTTTAAGGCTGCGGCCGCACTTAGCAGCATTCACCCGGCTGACACCGAGGAGGCCCAGTACAACATGGCCTATCCGGTTGCAGCAGCCCTTGTGGATGGTGAGGTCGGGCCGTTACAGGTCCAGCCGCCGCGCATCTTTGACCCTGTCATTCTGTCTCTTGCCGACAAAGTTCGCGTGGAAGTAAATGAAGAATTCGAAAACGCGTTTCCGAAAAAAACCATCGCTGATGTCACCATAGAGACTATAGACGGAAGAAAGCTTGGGTCCGGGCCTATTGAACCAAAATGGGAACCTCCGCTTTTGCCATCCGATGCAGAACTCGAAGAAAAATTTATCGGGCTCGTCACCCCGGTCCTGGGTGAGCAAAAATGCCACCGATTGGTGAAACTTGCATGGAGCCTGGATCAAATTGCATCCGTAAAAGAAATCCTGGATGTCTGCCGCAATAACTGATGAGAACCGGCCGCGCATCTATTCCGAAATGAGGCAGGACATCTATGAGCGAAGCCGGATGTCAGATGCTCAGGCCTTTTTCTCCTTGGCCGTAGGAAATCGTGTAATCCCTGAAGAGTTGCATGATTTTGCGGCTATTTTCACCGACACGGCCATCTCCGATTTGTATGTCGCCGACCTTCACGATGGGCACCACTTCCTTGTTGGAAGCAGTAATGAACACCTCGTCCATGTCGTTTAATTCGGATCTGTGGATATCCCTGGTCTCCACCTCGTAGAAATCTTTTGCAAGTTTCAATATGACGCCGCGGGTGATTCCTGGCAATATGTCCTGGTGGGCGGTGATCAGCTTCTTGTTTTTAATAAAGAAAATGTTTGATGTGGTCCCCTCCAGGATGCGGCCGTATCTATCAATGTACACTGCCTCGATTGCGCCCTGTTTTTTTGCCTGCTGGGTCGCATGCACAGCCGAGAGATAACAAGTGCTCTTGGACGCGGGTATGAACCTTTCGATATCGACGGTGATGATCTTTGCGCCGCCAGTGTACCATGCTGCCGGCAAGTTGGTTTTCGGCGTCACCATCACCATGAGAATGCCGCGTCCTTCCGGGCTGAGGCCATCGGAACTGATTCCGCCGGAATACACGATACGGATGGCGGATTCCGTGTGATGGGGATTTTGCCTGACCGTCTCCGCGACGATCTCGCAGATTTGATCGTTCGTGTGCCTGATTTCAAGGCCTATGTAGCTTGCCGAGTTTTCGAGCCTCTGTACATGCTCCTGCAAATGAAAGGGGCGCTTGCTGTAAGTGATCAAAAAGTCGAATACCCCGAAACCCCGCAAAACAACAATGTCTTTGACGCTGATAAGCGACTTGTCGTCGCTGACGAATTGCCCGTTTATGAAGTAAGTGTCCATGTCGTATCCAATTATTTAGATTTTTGCAAGATAACCGAACAGCCCATCGTTCTCATAACATGTTGATATAATTATATCAACATGTTATGTTTCGTCTTTCCGGCGAAAACCTGAATCCGGAATAATTTCAGTTTGATACAAAACCTGGATACCGGATCAAGTCCGGCAAGACGTGAGAACTTTAGACTGTCCAGTAAGACAACTCGTATTTCGATCCATTATTACATTAGATACGATATATAGTCAATTCAACCTTCAGCCTTATTCAAGGTCGACTCCACTTTTTGCGCGGCAGTATCCATGGCGGTATCGATGCTGAACATCAGTTCACTGACTTGCGTACGGCAGTTGGCCACAAAAACCGGATCCGCGATTCCGTTCAGGTTGACGCGGACGTTATAGGCGGCAGCGTATGCAGCCGTTCGCACCAGTTGGACGGCTGTGCCGGCATCGGTAATGCAATTGACGTTTCCTTTTTCCACGGCAGCTTTTACATGATCAGCCAGCGTCAGGGTATTCTTCAAGGTTTCCAGGGGAACCTCAGCAGCTTTTCGGTTGGCCAGTTCAATGGCCGTCTTTCGAAGCGCCTTTTCCTCTGTTGTCGCCTTTGGCAGCTGCATGGCCGCCACGACCTGATTATATGCCTGGGTATCCTCGTCCATGAATGTGATGAATCGCTCGGTCAGGGGCTCTGCCTGTTGCATCAGGATTTCCATGGCCTCCCATCCGGCACGGTATTTTTCCTTGCCATGGGTCAGTCGGGCAACCATGGCGCAAAGGGCTGCGCCCAGTCCGGCGCAAAGGGCCGCCACACTACCGCCTCCGGGCGCCGGCGAAACCGACGCCAGTTCCCGGACAAATTCAGACACGGTCAAATCCGCAAGTTTCATCTCGCATTCCTTTCAGCCTTCGGCCTTTTTTGTATACTACGGCAACGAAATAACCCGAATTCCGGATGAGGTTACGCATCACCGCTGTCTCCCATCATCTCCAGAAGGCGCGTCTCGATCACCTGGCGGGCGTTAAAGCCGGTGATCTGCATGTAGTACTCGGCGCTGCTTAACAAAGCCGCTGCCGGCACCATGCCATACACCTCGGTTTCAACGATCTCCACCCCCCAGCGCTTGGCTTCCATGCGTACGAACTCCTGCACCCTATAGAGCGGATTCTTCTCATGATCCACAATATTGAGGCTGACCTGCACCATGCCACGATCGCCAAGGGGAAGGCCGATGCCCTTTACATGACTGAATCCCCCGCCGGAAGCCCGCGCGGCATGGGCGATTGCCTTTGCCACCTTCAGATCACCGGTGTTCAGATTGATGTTAAAGGCCACCAGAAACGGGCGTGCGCCGATGACCGTAGCCCCTGCACTGGGATGGAGCCTGGCCTCTCCCACATCCGGACGGCGCTCCGGCTGATCGATCTCGGTTTTTAATGCCTCGTACTGGCCTTTTCGAATGACTTCCAGCTTTTTTCGCTCCGGATTCAGCGCCGCCTCTTCGTAATAATAAACGGGAATGCCGGTTTCCGCATGATAACGTCTGCCGAAGGCATGGGCCATAACTACGCATTCGGCCATGGTAATGGCATTGATCGGTGTAAAGGGAATCACATCCAAGGCCCCGATGCGCGGATGGCCGCCCTGATGCTTCTCCATATCAATATTACGGACAGCCACCCCGGCAGCCGCGATCAGTGCATCCTGAATCGGGTCAGGCTCCCCGACCAGACTGATGACCAGTCGGTTATGGTCCTTGTCCGCGCGGTCATCGAACAGATAACATCCTTTCCTGTTCCGGAAACACTCCACAATGGCATCAATCACCTCCGGCCTGCGGCCCTCGCTGAAATTGGGAACGCATTCAATCAACTTCTTCGACATGGTGTAAAATCCTTTGCTTTGTCACGAATCAAACTAAAGGCCGAGCTTCAACCTTCCCGCTTCAGTCTGTCCTCTGCCAGCGATTGGATCAATTCTTCATCCGGCATGTGGGGAATCGTCATATGATCGCCACTCGGGTCATTCGCATTACATTTTGCTAAGATCGAAATTTTTTGACCTGATCAGTACGGCATTCAATGTTTTTCAGAATAGCAAAAAGGTGAGTTGCCTGCCAGAGAAATATGACGGGCAACAGATCTGATTGAGTAGTTTTGATGCTTTTGAGATAATCCTCGGCTATTTTAAAAGCTTACCTGTTTTGTGACCTGGTGCCATTGTGCTTCAGGCAAGCAGGCGGGGTCCGGCCATTTGACAGTTTCCAGTTGCAGGAACAGCAAACATTCATTACTATGGTTAAATATGGGATGCCCTGATTTCGGCTCAGACCGTGCTCAATCAGATCTGGTTTTTTGCCGCCAAAGCCGTGGACGGCTACAACCTTTCAAATGATGTCTTCTGGGGGGAAACCAATGACATTCATCGAGACAGCCGTCCGGTTTATTTCCGAGAGCCCCTGGCGAAGTTTTCCAGCCGAAGTCCGGCGGATAACGAACGATTTGACGGCTTTCCGCTCAGGCCGGCTTTCATGAACAAGGCCACTGAAATCAGACACCGATTAGATCCGATTCCCTTTCATATCGACAGGGAGCGGCTGTTCCGGCTTCTCTATGTCAAGGAAGGCAAATCCTGCACGAACAGACTGATTGAGCTGGCGAACATGGCCGAGGAGATCGCGCGTCCAAAAGCCACGTACAGACTGTGCCGGCTGGAAAAGCAAACAGTCGATGCGGTGATCGTTGCGGGCGTTAAATTGTCAAGCCGTGTGCTCCGAGTGAATATGGATCCCGTTCACCGGGTGTTTGTCGGGATAACAACCTGCGGTGTGGAAATGCTCGATCTCATGGAGGCCGCAACCGATTTCCTTGAGAAATACTGGGTCGATGTCATGATGGAGATGGCATTGAGGGCTGCGGATCAGGCGATGGAAGCGCATATCCGGTCGACCTACCAGCCAGCCCCCCTTTCCTCAATGTGCCCCGGAGCCATCGAAGATTGGCCGATTACCGAGCAGCGGCCGCTGTTTGACATCATCGGAAAAGAGGCGGAGGGAATCGGCGTGACGCTTTCGAACTGCATGCTGATGAAACCGATGAAAAGCCTTTCCCGTGTCCTGTTTCCGAGTGAAACCGGATTTCAAAGCTGCCGGCTTTGCCCGATACAGAACTGCCCATCCCGCCGGGCGATTTATGATCCAGACCTGATGGCTTCCAGATACTCGGATCGTTCTGAAAATTCCCCCAAGTCTTGATCCGCGGCTATTTTTCACGTCAAAAATGGGGTAACTTGAGATCATCATAAAAACAGGGTTTAGCGGGACTGTATCTACATTTCGAATGTAATGCCCAAAAATGCGGGCAACGGCGAAATATCCCGAAGGGAGGCAGTCAGTTGGAGTTGCAATCGGCGATGGTTATTTTCCAACCATCTGGAAGAAGGGGCCGCGTTCCCCTGGGGATCTCGGTGGTGGAAGCCTCCCGGCTTCTGGGCGTGGATATCGAAGCACCCTGCGGGGAAAAACAGGTCTGCGGCAAGTGCAAGGTACGGATTGAATCGGGCGTCTTTGAAAAATACGGCATTGAATCCAGGGCCGAGCATGCCGGGGCCTGGCAGAATTCGGAGAGCGCCTGGATCGGCCCTGCGGAAAAGCAGACCGGCTTCCGCCTGGGGTGTATCGCTACCGTACAGGGCGATTTGCTGGTTTTTGTGCCAGAGGCCTCTCGTGCCGGAAAGCAGGTGGTGAGCAAGGCCGCAAGAGATATTCGCATCGATCCGAACCCCGCTGTAAAACACTACTGTATCACGGTGAATGAACCCTCCCTGGAAGATTCGACGGCGGATTTCGAACGGGTTCTAGAAGCTTTGAAAACGCAGCATGGGCTGCCTTCATTGCGCTCCGATCTCTTTGCACTCAGGTGCCTTCCCCGGGTGCTTCGATCCGGGAACTGGAAGATAACGGTCAGTGTCTGGATGGACCGGGAAATCATCCGATTCAGGCCTGGAAGGGATTTTACGGGTTACGGCCTGGCCATCGATATCGGAACCACCACCATTGCCGCCTACCTCTGCGACCTGAACACGGGCCGGGTGATGGATACCCTTTCCATGATGAACCCCCAGATCCGGTATGGCGAAGATGTGGTTTCGCGAATCACTTATCATATGGAAAATCCTGAAGGGTTGTCGCGCATGAGCGCCGATCTTGTCGATGCACTGAACGGCCTGATCGAACAGGCGCTGGGAAATGGGGGTGAGCCGATCCGTGATGAAAGCCGGGAAAGCGGCGCCGGCGGGCCGGCGCGTTTTTGTCGCGAAGACATCCTCGATGTCACCATCGGATGCAATACGGCCATGCACCATATTTTGCTCCAGCTCGATCCTGCGGCTCTGGGCGCCATCCCCTTTACTCCCGTCGTTCATCACAGCCAGGATGTCAAGGCTCGGGATATCGGTCTTCGCATCAATTCTTCGGCCAATGTCTTCTTTCTACCCAACACAGCCGGCTATGTCGGCGGGGACACTATCGGCGTCATTCTGGCCGAAGAGCCCCACCTGCACGATGATATCCAGCTCATCATCGATATCGGCACAAACGGTGAGCTGGTGCTGGGAAACAGGGATCGGCTGATCTGTTCCTCCTGCGCCACGGGTCCGGCCCTTGAAGGGGCCGGGATCGCCTTTGGGATGCGTGCGGCACCGGGTGCCATAGAAAGGGTGGCTATTGACCCGAAGTCCCATGATGTGGACTACAAGGTCATCGGGAGGGATGCCTGGCGGCGCTATTCGGCCCCCGAGGAAATGAAGACCCGGGGGATTTGCGGTTCAGGCATTTTGGATGTTCTGGCCCAGCTTTTTCTGGCCGGCATTGTCGGAAAGAGCGGCGCCTTCAGTGCCGATATCCAGCGCTCCGGCCGGCTCCGGAAAAATCCTGATACCGGCATGAAGGAGTTCGTTCTGGCCCGAGCCAACGAAACCGTTATCGGCAAAGATATCGTCATCACCCAGAAGGACATCCGCCAGATTCAACTGGCCAAGGCTTCCATCTATACCGGATGCAAGCTCATGATGCGCCGGCTGAACCTTTCGGGGGCCGACCATGTGAAAATCGCCGGCGCTTTCGGCACCCATGTGGACCGCAAACTGGCGCTAGTGATGGGAATGTTTCCGGACGCTCCGATAGAAACCGTCACCTGCGTTGGCAACGCCGCCGGAGACGGATGCCGCATCGTCCTGCTGGATCGAAAAAAACGGCAGGAAGCCGACCGGATCTGCCGAAGTGTGACTTACATCGAATTGACACTGGAAAAAGATTTTCAGCATGAACTTGTCGCGGCCATTCAACTTCCCCACATGACGGACGGATTTCCCCATCTTGAAGGCGTCGTGTAGGCAGCGGATTATGCCATAAACGGCTGTTTTTCAGATTTTCTTCATGTAATATATGAATATGGCGGTTCGTTCAAAATCCTGGGTTTCCAGCAGCCAAGCGCTTCCTTTACAAGGAAGGATGCCTGTTGCCTGTGAAGTCAATAAAAAACGGACAGACAATTGATTTTGCCGTTGACCTCCATGGCGGCTCCAAGGTACAAAGCTAAAAGATAATGACAGCCTCAATCCATTATCGCCGGGCAGAAGAATCCGGCGATATCCGCCAACCCACAAGGTGATCCTGTTGAATCGAACAATGAGAATGGTCCTTGCCTATGGCCTCATCCTGGGAACGGTTTTCGGCTTCTGGTATGCAATCGGTCATCCGCACCTGGTAAAGGAGCCGGCGCTTGCAATTGATCATAAACTGCAAAGCGTATCCTACGCCCCGTTTGAAAAAGATCAGTCCCCGCTGGATATCGGACTGAAGGGACTGACCATATCAGAGCGCAGGATAGATGCGGATCTTGCCATTCTCTCCCGGCGGTTTGACTGCATCCGCACCTATTCGGTCGCCGGACTGGAAGCCGTACCCGCCTTTGCCGAAAAATACGGGTTAAAAGTCCTTCTGGGCGCATGGATCAGCGGTGATCCGGTTCTCAGCCAAAAGGAAGTGACAAAAGTCATTGAACTTGCCGGACGCCACCCGTCCTGCGTTCGGGCGATCGTGGTGGGGAATGAAGCCCTGCTGCGCCGCGAAGTCAGCGGACCCCGGCTTGTCGAATATATCCGTCAGGTCAAAGCCGCCCTGCCCGAGATGCCGGTCACCTATGCCGATGTCTGGGAGTTCTGGCTCAAACATCCGGATGTTGCGCCGGCCACCGATTTTGTGATGATTCACATTCTGCCCTACTGGGAAGATGATCCGGTTCCCATCGACCAGGCCGTGGCCCATGTCCAAAAGATCCGGGAAGAACTTGCCCGCAAGATTCCGGAAAAAGACATTGTCATCGGAGAAACCGGATGGCCTTCGCAAGGGCGCATGCGGGAAGGGGCGCTCCCGAGCCCCGTAAATCAGGCGCGTTTCATGCGCGGTTTTGTTGCCCTGGCTGAAGCAAAAAACTGGCAGTACAACCTGATCGAGGCCTTTGATCAGCCGTGGAAGCGCGCCAAGGAAGGCGCCGTGGGAGGGTATTGGGGGCTGTATGATGCGGACCGGGTGGATAAATCCGTTTTTTCCGGACCGGTTTCGAATTATCCGAACTGGCCGGCATGGTTTTGCCTGTCTGCCGGATTAATCCTGCTCACGCTGTTTATCGCAGGCCGGCAATCCGGCATGAAGGGCTTCCAGTGGCTGATATTTTCAGGGATTGCAGCCGCAGGCGCCGTTCTGATCGCCATGCAGGGCCATCAGTTTTCAATCATCACCCGAAACGGCTGGGAAATCCTATGGGCCGTCATGGTTCTTGCGCAGGCCGCCATCGTCTATTTCCTGGCGCTGACCACCGTTGCTTTCGGTATCCGGCCGGGCCACCTCTCTTTGGCGGCTTCCATGGATCTGCTGAGAAGGCGATCCTGCCCCGCGGCTGAGAAAACCTGCAAGCAGGGGCCGGATGGCAACCGGTTTGTCCCTTCTTTTGTCCTTCGCCATCTCTTGCCGGTGATTTCCGTCAATCGTCTGGCGGTTATCACCTTTGCGCTTATCGCCGTGATGGGCCTGTTCTTTGATGCCCGCTACCGAAGCTTCAACAACTGCGGGTTTATCATTCCAGCCCTTTTCTATGCCTGGTTATCTTGCAAGGAAGCCAGGCCGGCACAGCCGGGCGGACTCGAACGGCTCTGCGCGATCACATTTGTCCTTGCTGCCCTTGGCATTTTTATAAAAGAAACGCCGCTGAACTGGCAGGCCGATATCTGGGCGGGCATCTGCCTGCTGCTGGCGGCTCCGCTCTGGCGGGAAGGAAGGGGGGGGTCGCTGCGTCCCCTTTTTTCCTGCGGGCTGGTATCGGCAGCGGCTTATGCGGTCTTTACGCTCATGCGCTACGGCATTCTGGATTCGAATATGCTCACATCCCGGTGCGCGGAAAATGCGGAAGGATTTTTTTGTCTGGTCCGAACCATCCTGGGAAAGCTGATGTACCACCAGGTATTCGGCCTGGCAAGCCTTCTCCTTGCCGCGCTCGCCGTCTGGCGGAACACCATGTGGCTGTGCCTTCTTGCGATCATAGCAAGCCTTGCCGGCTTTGCGTTCTACAATGTCGGCATGGGCGCCAT